>NZ_JBHWVM010000048.1:0-57241 GCF_042736805.1 Streptomyces sp. NPDC060031 | reverse complement strand
GGCCCGGGACTTCCGGGCCCGGTCGGCGCTCGTTCCGGTCACCTGCTCGCGCCGGTCGTACGGGCGCGCCCGTCATACGGACGTGCCGGTCATACGGTCACACCCGTCATGCGCGGGGTGAGTCAGCGGCGCAGCTTCAGGCGGTATACCCCGCCGTCGACCGCGCCGACGTAGAGCGTGCGGCCGTCAGGGGCCGCGGTCAGCTTGGTGGTGTCGGTGTTCTGCAGACCGCTCGAGATGTTCTCCCACGTGAGGCCGTTGTCGGTGCTGCGCAGTACGCCCCGGCCGCCCTGGACGAGTCCGGACGCGGTCGAGCCGGCGGTGGCCGCGTAGAGCGCTCCGCCGACCCGCAGCAGGTCCGAGACGTGGACCGCGAGCGGGCCGGTGTCGGCGGTGCGGAAGGTCTTGCCGTCATCGGTGCTGACCCGGACGGACGAACCGCCGACGACCAGGCGTCGGCCGTCCATCACGATCGCGGAGACGGGGCCCTCGGCGACCTTGGTCTTGGTGACGCCGCCGTCGTCCGAGCGGTAGAGGCCCGAGGCGTTGCCCAGCCAGAGGCGCCGCGGATCGCGCGGGTCACCGGCCATGGCATCGAAGGACCTCTCATGGAAGAGGTTCTTCCATGTCCTGCCGCCGTCGGAAGTCGCGAACAGCCCATCGCCCAAGATGCTCCTGAAGCTGATCGCCACCCGGTCCGGGTCGGCCGGGTGGACCAGGATCGAGGTCGGTATCTCCGACGACGTGCCCTTCACCTGCCAGGTCCGGCCGGCGTCACCGCTGCGGGAGACCTCGAAGAGGCCGGTCGCGGTGCGCCGGACCTGCCACACCACCTTGGTGTCCTTGGGCGAGACGGCGATGTGCGAGGTGAGACGACCGGTCCTGCCCTCTGCCCCGGACTGGCCCCACTCGGGGCCGGCGACGGGGATCGCGGTGCGGTAGGTGCCGCTCACCGTTCCGGCGAGCAGCTGGTCGCCGCTGGCCGCGAGGGCGAAGGTGGTCAGGCCCTGGACGCCGATCCGCCGGTAACCGGTGCCGTCGGCCGAGCCGCGGTACAGGCCGTCCTGTTCGCTGGACACGGTCACCGAGCCGTCGGCCCAGCGGTCGTAGTCCATCGCGATGGCGGCCTTCGAGGGGGCGGGCACGGGCTTCCAGGTCTTGCCGTGGTCGCGGCTCACCTGCCCGGCGCCGAACAGAGCGCGCAGGTACAGGTCGCCGCCTGAGGCGGACAGCCCGTTGCCGCCCTCCGCCAGGGGCAGCAGGGTGGACCAGGTGCGCCCCTTGTCGTAGGAGCCGCGGACGCCCGTACCGGGAACGTAGGCCGCCACCACGGTGGAGTCGGCCGCCAGGCCGCGGATGGTGTTCACCGGCTCGTCGAGGACGAGGTGCGCCGTACCGGGGTCGCCCTTGCCGACGCCGTCGATCCGCCAGACGCTGTCGAAGGTCGACAGGTACAGGGTGTCGCCGACGAGGGTGGCGTCGCGGACGGCACCGGTCACGCCGGTGGGGTACGTCGCCCAGCTGTCGCCCGCGTCCGTGCTGACCAGCAGCGTGCCGTCGACCAGCGCGGCGAGGGTACGGGTCTGCTCGTCCGCGACGAACTCGTCGATGTGCGCGTCGGGCACGTCGAGCTTGCGCCAGGTGCGGCCGTTGTCGTCGGTGCGCAGGATCGTGCCCCGGCGGGTGGGGTCGGCGGCCGTGTTCACGGCGTACCACCAGCGATCGGGGCGGCGGGCGTCGACCACGACCGCTCCGGTGCCGTTGCCGTCGGCGATCGGCAACCTGCCCACCTGGCGCCAGTTGGCGCCGCCGTCGGTCGTCAGCCAGGGGGCGGCCTTCCGGAACTGGGTCACGACGGCCTGCTTCGGCCGGGCGGGTGAGAGCGCGACGTGGCCGGCCTCGCTGTTCGGGCCGATGGGCTCCCAGCGGTCGCCGCGGCTGTCGGCGGGGGTGACCTCGAAGGCGCCGGTTCCGGTGATCCGCCGGCCGTCGGTGGTCGTGGCCCGCACGGCCAGCTGGTAGGCGCCGGCCGCCTTCCCGGTCACGTCGGCCTGGTAGTAGCCGGCGCCGTTCATGGTGGTGGGCAGCGTGAAGGCCTTGCCGTGCGGCGGGGTGACCGTGATCTCCGGCGGCGCGTTCAGAGCGGCCGGGGCGGCGACGTGCACGGTGGAGCGGCCGTCGCTCGGGTCGGGGGACGCCTGGACGACCAGGTGCCGGGCGACGAGCAGGTACGGCACCCGCAGGGCCGGGCCGCGCTCAGGGGTGGCCGTGATCCGGCCGCTGATCTCCGTGTCGGTGGCCGGGCGGTCGGCGCGCAGGGTGACGGTGACGGTCGTGGATCCCCCGGCGGGGACGGTGGCCCGCGCAGGGGACACGGTGGTGGGCCCGGTACTGCTGAGGGCGACGGTCAGCGGTTCCTTGCCGGGGTTGGCCAGGCGTACCTTCGCGGTGGCGCCGACGGTCTTGTCCGCCAGGTCGGCGAGGCCGAACGACACGGCCGTCGGGGAGGCGCTGAGGGTGGCCGAGGCCGCGGCGGCCACGTCGAGCCGTCCGTTGCCCTGGACGGTGGGGCCGGTGCCGGCGAGCTGCTTCGCGGTGCCGACCAGTGCGGACCTGATCCCGTCGGGGTCCTGGTCCGGGCGCAGTTGGCGCAGCAGGGCGGCGGCTCCGGCGACGTGCGGGCTCGCCATCGAGGTGCCCGACATGCGGTAGACGCCGGGTTCGTACATCGAGGTGGGGATCGTGGAGCGGATCTCCACGCCGGGTGCGACCAGGTCGGGCTTGAGGCCGAAGCCGGTGCCGGGTCCGCGCGACGAGAACGAGGCGATCTCGTCGGTGGAGTCGGTGCCGCGCAGGGTGACGGACACCTTGCCGGCGGCCAGTTGACGGCTCAGCTGGGCGTACTGGGTCGTGTCGATGCCCATGACGACCAGGCGGTCCATGCGCAACGAGTCGCCGGAGGCGGCGGTCCGGGTGAGGTCGGGGCGGGCGGGGGTCGCCGGGGCCTCGACCGTTCCCGGGGTGGCGGCGAGCACGGGTCCGTCGTGGGACGGGAGGCCGCCGAGCACGGCGAGCGCGCCGCGCTTCTCGGCCTCGCGTGCCCAGTCGATGTCGCTCCCGCTCAGGACCTCCGTACTGGGCGGGACGAGAATGTCGGCCCGCAGGATCTTGCCCCGTACGTCACCGACCCGCTTCCAGTCCTCGGCGGTGCCCGCGCCGACGTCCACGAGCGGCGCGGTGACCGGCTCCCGGGGCGGGTTCGCGGACAGGATGCCCCGGTACGTCTGGATCAGTTCGGGCTCCTTGCCC
The DNA here is from genome assembly GCF_042736805.1 of Streptomyces sp. NPDC060031. Lineage (NCBI taxonomy): Bacteria > Bacillati > Actinomycetota > Actinomycetes > Kitasatosporales > Streptomycetaceae > Streptomyces > Streptomyces sp. NPDC060031. The sequence continues at coordinate 53,932 of NZ_JBHWVM010000048.1, read as the reverse complement.
GCCAGGTACGCGCTGGGCATCCGCATCCCGCTGGTGGAGGCGCCGACCGCGATGACGCCGTCGGCCGACGCCGGAGTGTTGACGGTGCCGCTGCCGGGCCCGTCGTTGCCCGCCGCCGCGACGACGACCACTCCGGCCCGCACGGCGGCGGTCGCCGCGCGGCCCAGCGGGTCGGTGCCGTCACCGGGGCCGCCGAGGCTCATGTTGATGACGTCGGCCGGGTGGGGGTTGGCCGGGTCGGCCGCCGCCTCGATGCCGGCGATGATGTCGGAGGTGTAGCCGCTGCCGTCGGCGCCGGTGACCTTGTAGGCCAGCAGGCTCGCGTCGGGCGCCATGCCGGTGACGCCTCCCTTCTTGGCCGCCTTGCCCGCGATGATGCCCGCGACGTGGGTGCCGTGACCGTTGTCGTCCATCGGGTCGTCGTCGCCATTGGCGAAGTCGAAGCCGCCGACGACCTTGTGGCCCTTGCCGAAGCCGCCGCCCAGGTCGGGGTGGCCGTAGTCCACGCCGCTGTCCAGGACCGCCACGACGGTGCCCTTGCCGGTGGCCTTCACCCCGGCCGGGTCCTCGCGCTTCCAGACCTCGGGCGCGCCGGTCAGCGGCACGCTGGTGTCCGTGCGCAGCTGTATCCGGGTGTCAGGCCGGACGGCGGTGACGCCCGGCAGCGCGGCCAGCCGCGCCGTCTCGGAGGCGGGCACCGTCATCGCCACGGCGTTGACGAGCAGGCCGAGTTTGCGGGGTGAGGCGGGGTGCAGTCCGGCGTTCCGCACCGTCCCGACGAAGGCGTCCTGCCGTGCCGCCAGGGTCCGCCGGGCGTCGCCGACGGCGGAAGCGGTGCCGGCGGCCAGGGATGTGAGCGCGCCGCCGGGGGCGGCTGCGACGGCGGCGTTCCCGGACAGTTCGACGATGACCCGCTGGTCCGGGTCGGGTGACTTCGCGGTCGCGGTGCCGGGTATCGCGGTGAGCGTCCCGGCAAGCGCGACGGTGGTGACCGTGACGGCCACCAGGCGTCGGGTTCTTCGTGGGTTCTTGGCCATGGAGAGAAGTCCTAGCGCCGAAGTCACTCTCCGTACAACAGATCCTGGCGGCCCATTGCTGCCGCTGGCACAAGTGGGCCAGTATCTGCATATGACGAACGAGCTCACCGCCGCAGGCATCGATCCGTTCGACGAGAGCGTCTACCGGGCCGTGTTGACCCGGCGTACGGCGTTCCCGACCGAGCTCGCCGCCGACCTCGGCTGCTCCCCTCTCCGTGCCGCCAGGGCACTGGACCGGCTGCACGACCACGGCTTGGTCGGGCGGCTCGCGGGCGTCCGCCGCCGGTACGCGGCGATCGAGCCGGGAGCAGCGGTCGAGTCCCTGGTACGGGCCCGGGCCGCGGAGTTGGACCGGGTCCGTTCGGTGGCGGGCGAGCTGTCCCGCCTCTTCGCGGCGGCCCAGGACGGCACCGCCGGGGAGGATGAGGTGGAGATCGCCACCGGCCGCGAGGCGCTCGGCCGCTGGTTTGTCCGCCTCCAGCAGGAGGCGCGCGAGGACGTCATGACGCTGGACCGGCCGCCGTACGCACTGACCACCTCCAACCCGGTGGAGAGCACGGCGCTGGGGCGCGGCGTGCGCTACCGCGCGGTCTACGCCCCCGAGGCGCTGGAGTGGCCGGGGGTGCTCGAGGACATCCGCGGACTCGTGCGCCGCGGCGAGGAGGCCCGGGTGATGCCGGGCTTGCGGATCAAACTGGCCATCGCGGACCGCCGGCTGGCGCTGATGCCGCTCTCCCTGGACCTCGACGGCGTGCGCGCTGCGGTCATCCGCCCCTCCACCCTGCTGGACGCCCTCACCGACTACTGGGAGCTGTGCTGGAAACAGGCCCTGCCGCTCGACGTCCCCGCCGAGGACCCGCTCGGTGAGGAGGATCGCCTGGTGCTCACCCTGCTGGTCAGCGGCCTCAAGGACGAGGCCATAGCCCGCCAGCTCGGCTGGTCGGTCCGCACCATGCGCCGGCGCATGAGCCGCCTCCACGAACTCCTGGGCGCGGTGAACCGCTTCCAGGCCGGCGTCGTCGCGGCCCGCCGCGGCTGGATCTGACCCGCCACCGGGCCGGGGCGGACGCACCTGGCGGTGATCCCGCCCCCACTTGGGCAGCGAAGACTGCCATGGTCAGAGCACGTGTGAACGGCGAACCCTGCGCGGCCCCCGCAGACCACCGAACCCACATCTGACCGCCAACACCCGCCGGCGAACCTCACAGTCTGGGGCACGTGACCACCATCGTGGTCAACCACCTCGCGCTCTTCATCGCCGAAGCCGATTCGAAGGAGCTTCACGCCGGCCTTGTCACGATGCTCGATCCCACTGGCACAGCAACGAAACTCTGGCCGAATCCCCAAAAATTCGACTGACCGCTCTCCCCGGCCCTCACACCCGAGCTGGTCGACGACATCGGGAGCCTCACCCAGCCGATCCCCAGCACAACCACCCGCTGACAACCACCCGCTGACGCACAACCGGTGCCACCACACCGCACACTCACACCGAACGAGAAACCAGGTATGCGCAGTCAAGCGGACGAGGCCGTGGGTGGTGCTGACGCGATGAGACGGCGTCCCGGCACCTGACGGCCGACGACAACGAAGAGCGAGAAGAGCACAAGGCAGACGGGACTGCCGAGAAGGCTGCTGCCGGCGTACGGCTCGTGGAGGACCTGGTCGCTCAGGTACCCGGGTTCGAGGACGCCTACGAGTGCCACGTCTTCAACGAGAGCGGGGTGCTCTCGCACGTGTTCTTCTGGGACGTCGTACAGGACACCGTTCGCTCGTACCTGGCGGAGGGCGACCCGGATGGTCCCAACTGGCGCCGGGTCCTTGCGTTCCTGGAAGAGGAGACACAGCGTCGCGTGCCCGGGGCGATCGAGGTCATCGTGACCTCGTTCCTCTACGACCTCCCGTACGAGGGAGAACCCGGGTACGGCATCGAAGCGCATCTCGGGCCAGCCATGAGGGAGAGCTACCTACAACTTCGACCCTGGTACGGAGCAGAGGGCCCGGGCGCTACGGGGACTCCGGCGGCGTAGACGTCTGTTGTGGCCGCTCTACTGCAGATTCGCTGGCTCTCAGCGCAGGTGGCGAAGCTCGCGTAGTCCGTAGTCCGGTGGTAGCGGCACCGTCCCCGCCGACTCCAGGCAGCTTGGGGCGCGGCGGCTGGGGCGGGCGCAGCCTGCAGTCCTCGGCGAAGGCCGTCAAGGACGGCAACCCCTCGCCTCCCAGCGGATCGCTGAACAGCGGTCCGCTGGTGCCGGCCCCGATCCCGCCAGAGCAGAGCGGCCGTCCACAGCAGGGGGCCAGCCCCGTCGGGAACGGCGTAGGTCATGCAGCCCCGGCGCAGTCCGTGGTCGTGCAGGGTGACGGTCGTGCCTTCCGCGCCAAGGCCGCGCACCTGCGCGGTTCGAGGGCCAGTGACGGGGCTTCCTCCCGCATGGCGGGACCCGGGACGCCGGTACCGCCCAAAGCGACTTCCACCCACTCGGAAGGATGCCGCATTCCCGGCGATGCTGAGGAGGAGAGGCGGCCGCACGTCCAGGCCTGCCAGGGAGCCGGAGAGAGTTGTGCCTGCGAAGTCCGACGTTCGGTCGAGATACCTCGCAGTGTGCCGGCTGCCGTCTGTGCCTCGTCTCGTTCGGGCGATTGCTGCGTGACCTGTGCATGCGGGGTCGCATCATCGGCTATGCGAAAGATCATCACGTGTGGCCGGGGTGTGCTCCGGGGATCGGCATTCTCGGTAGCGTGACCTCTGCTGCATGGAGTGTCCATGTGTCCGGCTGGTCCGTGCGAGGGCTTCCGACGGAGAGTGATGAGGCGGCAATGAGTGAACTGACGAGGCCCGAGGTCGACGTTCCGGCGGGTGACGCTCCTACCGAGCTGACCATCCGGGACCTGGTCGTCGGGGACGGGGCTGAGGTGAAGCCGGGCATGGTGGTCAGGGTCCACTATGTCGGGGTGACCTTCGAGTCCGGGAAGGAGTTCGATGCCTCCTGGGACCGGGGCCAGCCGTTCAAGTTCGCCCTGGGCAGTGGCAAGGTCATCAAGGGCTGGGACCGGGGGGTGAGGGGGATGAAGGTCGGCGGTCGGCGCGAGATCATCGTTCCCCCGCGTCTCGGCTACGGCAATCAGTCGCCCTCGCCGTTGATCCCGGCGGGCTCGACCCTAATTTTCGTGGTGGACCTGCTTGACTCGTTTTCCAGAACAGCCGGGTGGAGCAACGCCTAGTGACCCTGGCTGCTCCTCCCCTGCGAAGTGCTGCGTCGTCTCCCGCTCCTCGCTGCCGCCACTGCTTCCGCTTCCGCGGCGTCCGAACAGTTCCGCTGTGACTCGTTGACCCCCAAAGGCTACGAGGCGACCGCCTTCCTCAATGGCCTGCCCAGCGCCGCCGCCCGGACGCCCCGAGACAGGCTTGCCCACCAGGCTGACCTGCATCAACGGGCGGTCGCCGGTTTCGGGGGCTCACACCTCCGGTCACACCTGCGATCCCCCGCTGAAAGCAACCGCCCAGCCAACGGTTCAACCGCCTCTCGGTGCAACCCTCTCCTGCGCCGCTCGCCCCGTGGGCCGCACCACTGTGCCGGGACACGGTGGATGTCACATGGACACGGTTTCTGTCACCGGCGAGCGGCGGCGTACGTACAGCCGGGCCATCGGTACAGGTCGCCGTCATCGGCCCGGCGACAGATCCGCCGTCCGCACAGCCCGCGGTGACAAGAACCGCGTCCTGCTGGTGACAACCACCGTGTCCCGCGCGCCGTCGAGTACCAGGCCGTGGAGGTCGTTCGATGACGTCTACCGTGTCTCGGCACAACCACCGGAGCCGTGGCGGAAGAACACGGACAGCAGCGCGAGGTGACCGCATCGGACGTCGGTACGGGTACGGGCTTCTCCAGGACCCCTCCACAGGAAGCAGTCGGCGCACCCGCGGCCCCTCTTGGGGCCTGTGACCTGCCTGTTTGGTGTTCCTCGGCGAGAATGGAACGGAACCCGAAACGGGACCTCGAAGGGGACCCGGAACGGGGCTCCCGTCAGCTGTGTCTACGCAGGCGCAAGAGCCCTAGCTAGCCAGGCTTTGCAGCGTTGGATAGTCGATGACCACCATCTCGACGCGAGTGTGCGCGGGTGATCCCCGATCAGCGGCGGCCGGTGGCCAGGATGACGAGGAACTGGCCGCCGCCCGCCTCGATGCCGGCGGTCACCGGCAGCCCCGGTACCAGTCGGGAGAACCGGTCCACCAGCCAATCCGCCGCCTCTTGGGCGTCCTTCCTGGTCGGACAACGGCCCACCATCTCACGGCCCCCTTTGCGCTCCAGCCTGTCGGCAACGGCGATCAGCGGCGCGGGTTCGACTACGTACAGGCGCTCCGGCCAGGCGATGACCACCTTGACCGCACCCTTGCGGCTATTGCACCCGCGGTGCGCGAGCCGCTCGGCGACCTTGGCCTTCCGGTCGGCGGTCCGGCTGTCGACACTGGGCCCCCGCGGGTCGTTCACCGACTCGTCGGGGTCGACCGGTTCGTCACACACCCAGCACCGCCAGCCGTCGCGCTTGGCCACATCATCAAGGAGAGTCATCCAAGCAAAGTAGCCTGCCCGGCCGCCACCCGCGCACCAGGGCCCCGGCAACGTCTCAACATCGGGCAACAGCTCTGCGACACCTGGCCGACTGCCATGCAAGGACAACTTCTGAAGGTCCGGGCTGCCGACCGTGCGGTGCTTGGCGTACCGCTTGCACTGCATTGCCGCCGACCTATGAAAAATCCGTGGCGCCTATCCGTGAACAGGCACGCCCATGACAGCCAGCCATCTTGGCGATTGGCGCCTGACGGCAGCAGCTTGGTCACCCGGTGACAGTCAAGATCACCACTGCTGCGCCACGCGAGCAGGGACATCCGTCCCGTCCCGGCTGACGCCCATCCAGTGCCATCACCGCGCCCATTCACACCCGGCATCGGCGAGCGTCGATGCCGGGCCCTCGGTCTGTCCGGCACCGCGCAGCAGCGCCAGGCGGCGGTAGTCGCTGGGCGGCATGCCGTACGCGCGGCGGAAGGCCCGGCTGAAGTCCGCCGGGTGGCGGAAGCCCCAGCGCGCCGCGATCTCGCCGATCCTGGAGTGGCCGAGCCGCGGGTCGGCCAGGTCGGCCCGGCTGCGTTCGAGGCGGAGCCTGCGGATCGTAGCGGCGACGGTCTCCGGCTCCTCGCGGAACAGCGAGTGGAGCAGCCTTACGGAGATGTGGTGGTGGGCGGCGATGGTGTCCGGGCCGAGCCGCAGGTCGGGCAGGTTGTGGTCGACGAAGGCCCGGATCCGGGCCAGCAGGACCTGACGGCGGGTCTCGGCGGGCAGCGCGCCGGGGCCGCCCGACTGCATAGCGAGATACGCGGCGCACAGATCGAGGCCGACGGAGCCGAGGCGGGACAGCTCGGCGGGGGCGGAGCGCTCGGCGTGGGTGCGCAGCCCGGTCAGGTACGAGGCGAGCAGGGCGCCCGAGACGGTGCCAGTAGCGAGCCGGGTGCCGAGGAGCCGGTTGGCGTGGTCCTGGGGCAGTGGCAGGGCGCTCCGGGGCACCCGCAGCATGGAGACGCGGGAGAGCCGGCCCTCGTCGAGGAACTCGCAGCTCAACGGGTGCGAGGAGTCGAAGAGCGCCATGTCACCGGCGCGGAGCAGGGTGTTGCTTCGGTTCTGCTCCAGGCCGACCGGGCTGCCGTGGACGAGGAAGAGGAAGTAGTTCTCCGGGTCCGCGCGCCGGATGTTCCCCGCGCCGCGCCGGGCAGACATCGGCGAGAAGGCGAACCCGGACAGGTCGATAGGGTTGAGGTCAAGCGCCGTCGCCGTGCCGCGGAAGCGCTCGACGTGCGGGCTGGTGATGGAGACCGGCATCACGAGGTCGCCGACCATGCCCGCCCACGACTCGAAACCGTCCCGCGCGCGGACGCTGACCGTCTGTGTACGTGGCTCTGTACCCGTCACGAAGCCCCCGCCCCACGGTGATGTGTACACGCCCATAGTTGGCGGTCGGCGGGCCGTCGGGATAGCGGGGTACCGGCCAACTCCCCGTCATCCGCGGCCTGTCTGCGCTCGGTGCGCAACGAATCTGCGCGCCGCGCCATCGACGCCGGCCGACGCCTCCCCCACACAGTGGTGGCCGGCACCGTGCCGAAGTGTGAAGCAGAGAGGCAACGCAGTGACGAAGCACGGAATCTTACGGTCCGACGGGCTGGGCAAGCTCCTCACCGCCCTCGTCATGGCCCTCCTGGCGCTCATGGCCGCACCGGGCGCCGCCGGAGCCGCCGACGGGGCGCGCGCGGACTTCGCGGTGCAGGCCGCGAGCGCCGGCCTGAACGCCACCCAGGCCAGGAGCCTGCAGAAACGGGTCGACGGCTACCTGGCGAGCACCAAGGGCACCCAGATCGGCGCCAACAAGATCGCCCTGCCCGGCGGCGAGCTGCTGCTCGCGCTGCCCGGCGAGCAGAAGGCTCGCGACCTCGACGCAGCGGCGGTCCCGGGCGACACAGTGGAAGGCTGCCGCTACTCGTACGTGTGCGCCTACAAGTACGAGGACTTCACGGGTGACCGGTTCGACATGTTCACCTGCAACCATCTGTTCCGCATCACGTGGAACACGACCGGCTCGTGGATCAACAACCAGCGCTCGACCCTGTACGCGACGTTCTACGACCGGAACACGGTTCCCCAATGGTCCTCGCCCGGCGGTCTCAGCTACGACGCCGCGGCCGACTGGCGCTGGGTCTGGTACGTGAGCCCCTGCTGACCCGCCGGTCCACGTTCAACCCCGCAGCAGTAGCCGCTTGACGCCGACCACGAGGACGGTGGCGCCGGCGAGGACGCGGACGCCGACGCGGAAACCAACGGTGACGTTGCCCTTCCCGACCACGGGGGGAGGCCGAAGGGGACTCGGGCGAGCCGCCCGACGTCCCCGACGGCTTCTCCGACGGGCACCCGGCACCGCCCCTCCCGGTCCAGCCGCAACACCATGATGGGGAATCTTGAAAACACCCGCTATCGCTCTTCGCCTCACTTCGTTGCAGCGTGACCGGTGTGGGGAAGACGGGGAGCCCGAGAGCATGCGTGGGCCCCGTCGACCGTCAGGTCGGCGGGGCCTGGTGATCGTGAACCTCAGCTGGTGGTCAATTGATCAGCCCGCACCTCGAACTCAACGTGTCCTTCGAGCGATTCGAGTCCCCAAGGAGTGACGGAGATCTTGACCGTGTCCGAAGTATCCGTGGTGGTGCCGGTCGTCAGGATGTCGCAGAGGATGCTGACCTCGACGGGGTAGCGGGAGCCGGGGGACAAGTCGTCGCTTTCGGCGAAGACGGGCCACTTGTCGATGAAGACCCACTGCTGGTGGTGGGCGTATGTGAAGCGGACCTCGATCAGGCCGGGCTGGGGTTCGTCATCGACCCGTCGGACCGCTTCACAACGTAGGAAGACCATGGGCAGACTCTGCCATCAGGGCCTGTGGTCGGCAGCCGGATTTCCAGGCTGCCGGCCCGTTGATGGTGCTGTCACGGAGCCCGGCGGAGTGGGACGACATCGGGGCGCACGGCCTCTCCGTGGGCCGCTCGAACGACAAGCCCGCCCACTGGACCGGCACCGCAGTACACGCGGTCCCGCTCCCCGACGGGTACGTACGACGTACGGGGCTCGGTGGAGGCCGTCAACCGCTTCGGCCTCATCGTCGGGACCCTCCGCGCCGAGGACGAGGGCGTCCCCGCGCAGGCCTTCAGCTACCGGCCCGGCGCGCGCCGGGTGACGCTCCTGCCCGGCGGCCAGACCGCCACCGGAGTCAACGACGCGGGCCACATCGTCGGCTACCGCCACGACGAGGAGCCGTACCGGACCCTCGGATTCGAGTGGGTGGGCGCCACCGTCCGCCGGGAGCTCCCCGTCCCGGCCGGCTACCGGATCGAGGAAGTGACCGGCATCAACGGCGCCGGGCAGATCATCGGGTCCGCCTACGGCGTCTTCGCCGAGCCGGACGACCCCGACCGCGACTACTCCCTCAGCCCCGGCCTGCTCTGGCCGGCCGGAACCGCCGCCGCCCTGCCCACGGTCCTCCAGCCCCCGGCCGCAACCCCGAGATCTACGCGGTGCGGGCGGACGGCGGGCATCGCGCTCGCCACGGTGGCCGTGGCCCTGCCCGCACCCGCGGCCTCGACCGACACGGTCGGCCGCCCCCGGAACCGGCCCGCCTACTGGTTGGGCGCTTCCGTGCAAGCCGTGCCGCTGCCTGCAGGCTACGCCGTGGGCAGCGGGGAGGCGGTCAACCGCTTCGGAGCCATGGTCGGCCTTCGCCGTCTCCGAGCCCGCGGAAGCGGCCGACGCCTCCCCCACTGAGCAACCGTCAGGTCACCTCAATCCCCCATCACCGCGTCAAGCATTTAAGTGATCGCCAGGATGCCGCCCGGCCGCCCGGCCGCCCCGAGAATCCGTCCACCCTCCATCACAGCGGCCCCGACGGGCGAACAGCAGCGAGGGCTCCCGAGGGGTGCACAGATGAGCCTTACGGGCCAGGACCCTACGCACGCCTGTCGCAGCATGCAACCCAGCGATGAAACTTTTCTGAATCTTCGTCAGTCACCCGTTGCAAGCTGCTAGTTGCTCCCGCCGCGGCGGCCTGCTCCAGGTGTGGCCACTCCACCGCCGACCGCCAACGCGGAGCAGGTGGAATCCGGTCACATCGGGCCGCTGACCTGCCGATTCGCGGCATCGCCCAGGCCGGCGCCATCCGGTCCGGGCGCACCGAGGCGGCGCACCTGGACCGAGACGCCCGACCCACACGCGAGTAAGCCAGCGCGATCGAACTGAACACATCTATTGACACCACTCCTCCTCAAAGCATCAATAGGCAACACAGTTCAACAACTTGCAACACGGCGTGCGATGAAGGGAGCCGCCCGTGCCTGCCGTCGCGACCGGTGCGGCGCACGCCCTTCCCTCTCCCCCGCCGCGCGCATAGCCACCGCGCGGACCCTGCGGGCCCTTCGACGCCCGGCCGGCACATCGGCCCGATCTTCCCGGTCCCGCCCTGCGGGACGCGACGCGACGGCGGCAACCACACTCGCGCGACCGTGAGTACGCCTCAGGCGACCTCGTCCGGCCCCAATCGCCCTGCACTGCCTCGGCGGTCGGCTTGGGACAGCACGGATCGGCGTTCGAGACCCTCCGTCATCGCGCGAGGAACCCCCCATTCGAAAGGATCAATTGCACATGCATCGTTCTGCTTGTGTACTAACTGCCCTACTCGCAACAGTCGGCACCGCGATCGCCGTTCCCAGCACGCCCGCGGTGGCCGTGTCGGGAGCGAAGGCAGGGCCCTACGTGATCGAAGTCGAGAACATGTCGCTGACCAACTTCGCGACAGACACCGTGAATCACACCTGGAACGGCACGTCAGTCGACAACGTCACCTATGCGCGGGGTGCGTCAGGACAGACGAGCACGGCCAGAACGACCTTCAACGGCTCTGCCGGAACCTACGACGTCATCACGCGCTACAACGGCAAGACCGCGAACGGGGTGAAGTACGAGATCTCCGTGAACTCCGCCCTTGTGGATTCCTGGGCCACGTCCCAGCGGTACGGCCGTGACTACACCGACCCGATGAGCATCGACACCCGCACGTCGAGCAAGGTGACGCTCAAGGCCGGTGACATCGTCGAGCTGACGGCCACGTCCACCGGCGAGGTACCGCGCGTCGACAAGATCACGATCCAGGAACACGCGGGGGCGCCGACCAGCACGCTGACCCTGAACTCGCCGAACGCGACACTGAACGACGGCTTCAACTGGGGCAAGGACCGGGCCTTGGGGATGACGTTCTACCCGGGCAACCCGATGATGGGGCACGAACCCGAGTGGTGGCGCCTCAAGAATTCCACGCACCCGACGGTGGAACCCGGCTACTGGGGTGCGTACACCAATCGGGAGTCCTACTACAACCGGGACATCTCCCACCAGTCGGACGGCGCGCACGCGCTCGGCCTGGACGCCGAGACGCTCCACATGATGAAGACGTTCGCCGCCGATGCCGACGATCCGGGTCAGAACGGCTGGCCGCTGTGGGCGCACAGTTCCTCCGGTGCCATGTACTACATCGACGGCACCGGCTTCCGGGAACTGCCGTCGCCGTTCAACCTGATGACCAAGGCGTACAAGCAGTACCAGTGGACCGGCAACTCGGACTGGATCAACGATCCGGCCCTCTCCGCGTTCTACGACTCGACGATGGGTTCGTTCCTGGCCGGCCACGAGGTGAAGTGGAACGACGCGAACCCGTCCGGCGAGCAGCCGGTTTCGAGGAAGCAGCCCGGGGAGTACACGGCGACGTTCTTCGAGTTCCCGAACGAGAACCTCGTCTCCGCAGCCGATTCCCTCGGTTACCAGTACCAGTCGATGCTCGCCTATGCGGAGATCCTGAAGGCCAAGGGTGACAACGCCAACAGCGCGAAGTGGGCCGATCGTGCGAAGCGGGTGCGCGACCACTTCGAGACGAACTGGTGGGATGCGTCGGCCAACCGGTACATCCGGGGCAAGGACGCCAGCGGCACCGGCTACAGCAGTTGGGGCCACGAGGCCAGCTTCCTGATGATGCTGACCGGGCTGGGCGACCACGGCACCAAGACCGGCAGCTACCTGGACTTCATCGCCGCCAACGATGACGATCTGAATGTCGAGGCGTCCTCCTACCTGCCGGAGATGTACTACCAGTACAACCGGTCCACGGAGGGCTGGGCGTGGCTCAAGAAGCTCATGACCGGCAAGAACAGCTATCCGGAGATCTCGTTCCTGGCGGTCAGCAGCGTCATCGACGGCATGATGGGAGTACAGCCGGACGCCCCGAACGACAAGGTGGCCACCGTCTCACGGCTGACGTCCGAGACGCCGTGGGTGGAGATCGACCACCTCAAGGTCGGTGACAACGACCTGAAGCTCAAGCACACCGGTACGACGGGCTCCACGCTGACCAACAACTCCGGCGGCACCGTCAACTGGGAAGCCCAGTTCTACGGGACCCCCGCCACGATCACCGTGAACGGCACCGCACAGACGCCGCAGACCAAGTCGCTGTACGGCAAGACCGTGTCGTACGTGACCGTACCGGTGGCCGCCGGCGCGTCCGTGACCGCCACGGCCGGGACGCCGGAGGCCGACACCATCTCCCCCACCGCGCCGACCAACCTCGCATCGAGCAATGTGACGTCGAACAGCGTGGACCTCAAGTGGACGGCATCGACCGACAACGTCGGCGTGAGCGGTTACAAGATCTACCGCGGCGGCACGCTCGTCGGCACGTCGACGGGCACGAGCTTCACCGCGACGGGGCTGTCGGCCTCGACGCCGTACACGTTCACGGTGAAGGCGTTCGACGCCGCCGAGAACGTCTCCGGGGCCAGCAGCACCGTCGCCGTCACGACCGCCACCAGCGGAAGCGGACAGACGGCCCATCTGAGCGATCTCACCTGGAGCGATGCCAGGAGCGACTTCGGCACCGTGCGCAAGGACAAGAGCGTCGACGGGAACCCGATCAAGCTGAACGGCACCGCCTACACCAAGGGCATCGGCACACACGCCAACAGCACCATCACCTACACCCTGAACCGCGCCTACACACGCTTCCAGTCGGACCTCGGCATCGACGACGAGGTCAACGCCAACGCGACGGTCACGTACGAAGTCTGGGGCGACGGCGTCAAACTCCACGAAAGCCCGACACCTCTGACGCCGACAAGCCCGACCCAGTCCATCGACGTCGACATCACCGGCGTGAACACACTGGTACTGAAGGTGACGGACGCAGGCGACGGCATCAACAGCGACCACGCCGACTGGGCCGGAGCCCGACTGGTGCGGTAACACCGGCCCACAGGCCGGCGGGACCCTCCAGGCGCCCCGCCGGCTTGTGACCCGGACACCGCGCCCCGCCCGGCCCGTGACCCGGTACGGACAGAGCCGACGAGGGCTCATGAACGATCGAGGCGAGGGGCTAGGCCAACAGGAACTCCTGTTGGCCTAGCCCCTCGTGCAGCCGATGCTGGAGCACCCGAGGCCGACCACGTCCCAGCTCACCACACGCAATTCGGCCACCGGCGCAATCTGATCTCCCGGCAAGTCTCGCCGGTCGGCAGAGGTTGGCTCAAAGAGGCTTTTCTTCACCGTGCGGCCTTGTGACAGGCTGATCGGGTTCTGCGAGAGCCTCGACGAGATCTGCAGGAGGAGTGACCGTGACTGACCGCCCCTCTGCCGGCGGAACCCCCGAGGGCGGTGATCTGGAGCGGCTCTTCGGGCGGCGGTTCGCCCTCGTCGGCATGATCCATCTGCTGCCGCTCCCCGGTTCGCCGCGGTTCACGCCGGAGCGCGGGATGGCGGCGGTGATCCGGCAGGCGACGGACGAGGCCCGGGTGCTCGTCGACGCTGGGTTCGACGGGCTCGTCATCGAGAACGCCTGGGACATCCCCTTCCTCAAGCCCGACGACATCGGCCCCGAGACCCCGGCCGCAATGGCGGTCGTCGCAGCCGAGGTGGCGCGTACCGTCGGGGTTCCGCTGGGGATCAACTGTCTGGCGAACGCCGTCGACCGCTCGCTGGCCGTCGCTGCTGCCGCAGGAGCCCGGTTCGTGCGCTCCAACCAGTGGGTCAACGCCTACGTGGCCAACGAGGGCCTCGTCGAAGGGCGAGCCGGCCGGATGGTGCGCTACCGGCGGGCGATCGGTGCCGACCACGTCACCGTCTGGGCTGACGTCCATGTCAAGCTCGGGTCGCACGCGATCACGGCGGACCGCTCGCTGGCCGAGCAGGCGAAGGACGCCACCTGGTTCGACGCCGACGCCCTCATCGTCACCGGCACCCGGCTCGGCGACGCGCCCCTAACGGAGCATCTGCGGACGATCCGCGCGGCTACGGACCTGCCGCTCGTCGTCGGATCCGGTGCGCGGGTCGACAATCTGGGTGACATCTTCGCGTACGCCGACGGCGCCATCGTCGGCAGCGCGGTCAAGATCGGCGGGGTCTGGCACGGCCGCGTCGACCGGGACGTCTGCGAGCGGATGTGCGCCTCGCGGGACGTTCTGGAGAAGGAGACGGAAGAAGCCGCGGCGGCCGACTCACAGCTGCGCACGACGACGGATTCAAAGATGACTCGACCGTCGACTCCGAGCTCAACATATCCCTAGCCCACTCCGTGAGGTCAACAGCGTCGCGGACGGGGCGGGCGAACCAGTTCGTCAGGCATGCTCCGTCCCTGAAGTGTTGAGGAGCCATTATGAGGTTATACCTGTACGCCCCGGCGGCAGCAGGCAGTGTCGCCTCTCTCGCCTTCGCCACGAAAGTGATGCGCACGGTTCTCGACCGCAGGTACTACGAGAAGCAGGGCGTCGTGTTCAGCAGGACCTATCCGTTCATCGGTTCCGAGGCGGACGTCTCCGGCCTCATCAACCGGAACAAGACGCGCGACTACCTGTACCTGGACCACCCTGCAACCGACTTCGTCGGAAGCATCCGCGGCTTCGACATCCAGCTCTATGCCGTGAACAAGCAGACAACGGAGATCCTCGTCAACCCGGCCGTCACCGGAAAGTACATCGACCGGGACACGCCGGCCCTCTATTCGTTCGGACAGCTCTCGCCGTCGGCGATGACGTTCCAGAAGATCACCACGGAACACTTCGGGGACCGGAAGCGCAACCTCGGAAAGGGGTTCGATCAGGCCAGGATATTCACGATATCCAGTCGGCAGGCAGCCGAGTTATGCAGTTCGTTCACCGGTGACGACGCCCCGCTCGACATGAAGCGCATCGCAGGTGATTACACCCGCGGCGTCATGGGGGAGTTCGTCTGGGGCGAGGACGCCATGGGTCTGACCGTTCCTTTCAAGGACCGCGACGGCACCGTGTCGGACGTCCCCTTCATGTTCGCGTTGAACGAGACCTTCACGGGACTGAGGTTCTACTCCAACCGCTTCTGGAACCGGGTCTACTTCCCGATGGCGACCTGGCCCGTCACCCGGGAAGCACGACGTCTGCAGCACAACATCAAGCACCTGCAGCACCACCTGGCCGGCGTGCTCCGCAGGACGCCCGGACCCGGCACGGTGTGGGAGCACGTCGCCACGGGAAACGAGAAGCTCGGCATCGCGACCGAGATCACCCGGGACGACCTTCTGACAGCCTCCATCGCCGGTCTGGACACCGTACAAAACACCATCCTGGCGACTCTGTGGTACGTGCTCCTCCCTGAGAACGCGAAGTGGCGCGATGCCATCGCGGCCTGCACCGGAGAGCACAAGGACGAGCTGGTCGAAGCGTGCGTCAGCGAGACGCTGCGCCTGAGCCCCCCTGGCTCGGTCATCAACAACAAGATCGTCAAGGACTTCGACGTGGACGTCGAGGGGCGCAGGTACTTGCTGAAGACGGGCACCCGCGTAATGCCCAACATCCATGCACTGCACGCCGAGTACGGCGGCGCCTTCGAGCCCGAGCGGTTCCTGCAGCAGGAGAAGGGGGCCGAGCCGTACGTGATGCCGTTCGGCAAGGGACGTCGCAGCTGCCCCGGCCGCAATCTCGGCATGGTGATGGCGAAGAACTTCGTCGGGCAGTTCATCACCTCATACCCCGGCGCCCGGATCACCAACGCCGCGGACAAGGACGTCCACTTCAACAACCTCTCGCACTCCCAGCTCCAGATCGCAATCGGTCCCGGGGGCGCGACGGAGGGCGTGGCGACTGCGGACTCGTGTCCGTTCCTGTCCTCCTGACCGTGGCACTTCGCGAACCGAGGAGATCAGAATGACGCAGGAGAGCGGGCACGCTTGGCTGCCCGCGGTCGCGGTGTCCCGATGCGTCGGCTCCGGCGGTGGTGACTGTGACGGTCTCCGGTACGACCGACCCACGCTCAGGGCGAACGAAGTCGGGAGCCTGGCCGAGTTCAGCGCGGACGGGATCCAGTTCGGGTTCTCGGTCTTCGAAGGGATGCGCGCCTACCTCGCGGATCCCGCCTTCCTGGTCTTCAGGGCGCGGGACCACCACGACAGACTCAGGGCCTCGTGCACGGCACTCGCTCTGCCCTGCCCGGCGTACGACGTCTTCGTCGAGGCGATCGAGAGCGCAGTGCGCGCCAACTGGGACGCCGGCGCGGCGCGGAGCCTTTACGTCAGGCCCGTCGTGTTCGCGGCGGGCGGCGACATCATGCCGCAGCGGAACGCGACGTACGTCTTCGCGGTCCTCGTCAAGAGGTTCGACCCGGTCGTGGACGCCGAGGGCATCGGCGTCCTCGTCGAGGGCGGCACGCCGCGCACGCATCCGGTGTTCGCGAGCGTGAAGACCGCCGCCAACTACACGAGTTCGGCACTGGCCATGCGGGACGCGCAGGCCGCGGGATACGACACCCTGCTGTGGCTCGACGGCGACGGCCACCTCCAGGAATGCACGACCATGAACGTCTTCCTGTGGCTGGACGGGCGGTTCGTCACTCCGAAGCTCGGCTCCATCCTGCCCGGCATCACCCGCAGGACCGTGATGGACCTGCTGGCCGGGATGGGGGAGCCGGTCCTCGAACGGGACATCCACATCTCGGAGGTGGCCGACGCGCTCGCGCGAGCGGCGGACCTGAGCATGTTCACCACGTCGACCGCGCTCGGCGTCCGGAATGTGGCACGCCTGCGGCTGGGCTCCGCCGACCACGTGCTCGACGGGAAGGCGCCGAGCGCGTGGAGCCGGGTGGAGGAGCAGTACGTGCTGGTCACGGAACGGTTCATGGAAGCGGACGACTCGTACGCGGCGATCACGTCGCGTTCTCAGATTGGATCGAAGTGATAGTCCTTCTCGCGCAGGGACCGTTGCACACGCGGTTCGGCGACTTCACGGAGTACTTGTTCTACGACGGCCAGAGCGAGTCGATCGCCATCGTCAAGGGGGAGATCGCCGGCAAGGAGGACGTCCTGTGCCGGGTCCACTCGCAGTGCACCACCGCGCACGTCTTCAACGGCATCGAGTGCGACTGCCGTGAGCAGATGGCCATGGCGCAGGAGAGGATCGACGAGGCGGGCAGCGGACTGGTCATCTGGCTGGATCAGGACGGCAAGGGCAACGGCCGCATGGCCGAGCTGCTCACGGCCCGTCTCCGTGAGGAGGGGGTCGCGCAGACCGAGGCCTACGCGCAGCTCGGGTTCCAGCGCGACGCGCGGTCGTTCGACCGGGCGGCGGAGATTCTGGAGTTCCTCGGCGTGGGCTCGGTGACGCTGATGTCCAACAACCCGGAGAAGGCGAGCGGGCTGACCGACCGGGGCATCCAGGTCTCCGGCACGGTGAACCTGGCCGTCGTCCCGGACAACCCCCTCATGCGAAAGACGTACCAGGACAAGGTCCGGTACCAAAACCACTCCATCGAGCTCTGGGAGGACCGGGGACATGGCCGCTGATCCGATCAAGGTCTGCGAGATCTCGGACCTGTCGACGGACAAGGGCTACCGGGTCACGTCCACGTCACCGCCCCTCGCGGTCTTCCTCACCGAGGACGAAGCGGTCCACGTGCTGGACGACACCTGTACGCACCAACAGGCGGCGCTCACGGACGGCTGGGTCGACGGCTGCATCGTGGAGTGTCCATTGCACATGTCGCGGTTCGACCTGCGCACCGGAGCGGTGGACGCTCCGCCCGCGCAGTTGCCCGTACGGGTACACATGGCCGAGATCGTCGACGGCGCGGTCTGGGTGACGCTTTCGGAGCAGGCCCCAAATCTGCCACCGGGCGTCAGACCGCGCGGCTGACGGCCGGTCAGCGACTTCCACGTCGAGGGCGGACCGGCCCTCGACCGCCGAGGGCGGCTTCCATGCGCCGATCCCGGTGGTAGTCAGGCCGGTTCGTCCTCGACGGACTTCGCCTCGGAGCTCCGTGGCGAAGCCGTGAAGGCAAGACGTACCAGAAGGCCTGCGACCAGCGCCCAGAAGGCGGAACTGACCCCGGCCAGCGTTGTGCCCGATGCGGCGACGACGAAGGTAACGGTCGCCGCCGTCCGGTCCGCCGACGAGACGGAAGCGGGGGTGGAGGCGGGGGTGGAGGCGGATCCGGTGCCGCCGGGGCCGACGACCGCGGCGGTCAGCGCATGCCCCAGGGTCCCGAGGAGACCGAGACCGGCCACGGTCCCGACGACGTCCGCCGGGGCGACGGCGAGAAAGCTGGTGAGCGCCGTGGTTCCCGCGGCGAGCCCAAGGTATGTGACGGCGAAGGCCTGAGACGCCAGCCATCTTCGTGCCGGCTCCGGGTGCGCCTCCGGCGACGCGGGCAGGGCCGCGCTGATTGCGGCGAGGTTGACGGCGTGCCCGCCGAACGGAGCGGCGAGCACACTGCCGACACCGGTGACCGTCATGGAGGCACGCCATGGCACCTGGTAGCCGAAGGAACTCATGATCGCGATACCGGGCACGTTCTGCGCGGCCATCGTCACGACGTACAGCGGAAGCGCGATGCCCGCGATCGCGGCCCATGACAGGTGGGGTGCCGTCAGTGCGAGTTGGGGCAGCCACGGCCCGTGCAACCCTTCGCCCCGGGCGGCGAGGAAGCCGACGACGACGGCGGTCGCCCCGAAGGCGGCGAGAACGGCCCAGCGTGGCGCGGTCACCATGACGATGAGCCACGTGACGAGGATCGGCACGACCTCCCGGGGGTGGGAGGAGAGTGCTTTGACGGGCACCAGGCAGAGTTCGAGAAGGACGCCCGCCAGCATCGCCTGCGCGATCGGTGCCGGGATCGCCGCCACCAGGGCGCCAAGCCGCGGCCAGAGGCCGGTCAGCGTCACCAGGGCACCCGCGACCAGGAATCCGCCCACGGCAGCCTGCCAACCGCCGGCCACCTGACCCGCGCTCGTCAGCACAGCGGCCCCTGGCGTCGACCAGGCGGCGGTGATCGGCATCCGGGTGCGTCGGCTCAGCCACAACGTGCCGAGCCCGAGCAACAGACAGAGCGCGACCAGACCCGAGGTCGCTTCGGCCCGGTCGGCACCGACGGCCCGCAAGCCCGCCAGGACGGCCGCGAAGGTGCTCGTGTAGCCGATGAAAGCAATCGCCACTCCGGCGACGACAGGCTGACCTCGTTCCATTCCTTGCACGCTACAGATGTCGCGAGGGTGCTCTGCAGGGTTTCCCGCACCCCGCGACCGTGTGACCGTCGTTTCCCGGCCACCTACGCATGCGCTCGGAACATCTCGGTTGGCGTACCAAAATGACGGAATGTCTGCTCTCCAGGAGCGAGACGCGAGGGCCGAC
Organism: Streptomyces sp. NPDC060031; assembly: GCF_042736805.1. Taxonomy (NCBI): domain Bacteria; kingdom Bacillati; phylum Actinomycetota; class Actinomycetes; order Kitasatosporales; family Streptomycetaceae; genus Streptomyces; species Streptomyces sp. NPDC060031. The sequence continues at coordinate 34,624 of NZ_JBHWVM010000048.1, read as the reverse complement.
GGCAGCCACACCTGAGCGTTAGGAACTCACTCTGCTCGACGGCGCGGCGGAGGCGGAGGCGCTGGAGCGAGCCGATGCGTCCGGCGGCAGCGCTTGCTGCGTGCCCGGCCGGGCCGTCGACAGATCAACGCCAGGACACCCGCGGGGTCAGTCGTAAGCAAGAGTCAGACCGCCTCGGCCGGGGCTACCCGATCCTTGCGGGATCCGGTGCGAAAAGACTGACAGTCGTAACTCGAGCCGACCCGGCCCATGCTGCGGCGGATGCCGTGCCGGCGGCAGAGGTCGGCGAGGCGGCCCGCACCCACACCTGTTCTCTGCCCATGCCCTTCCAACTCCGTTGACGCGGTCAAGGTCACCGGCGTTGACCGACGCGGGTCAAGAGCCTGCCCTGCCAGGACAAGCCACGCCTGCCGTACCGTCACAAGGTCGCGTTCCCTCAGTGGCCGTCCGTGGCTCCGGTTCCCTTGGTTCCTGCGCCTTGTGCCGGCAGGCGGTCCAGGTAGTCGCGTGCCATGGCGGCGATTGCGTCTTGGTGCTCGTAGCCGAGCGGGGGCAAGGTCTGGCGGCAGGACGTAGCCCTCGGGCATGGCCGCGTACACCTCCCTCATGCGACGCCCGTACGCGTATTCCAGCGCCTGGGGCCAGCTCCCGGTCAGCGGCGGTCGCATGCGGGACTCCGCCGTCAGAGCGTGGTGGTGGTCGGCGGCTTCCCCGGCCGCGTCCTCGATGTTCCAGTCGCTGATCGGGGCCCGGTCGGGCCGCCAAGGGGTGAGCCACCGGGCGGGTTGGTCGTGGAGGAGGGCACCGGCGAGTTCCTGCGCGATCAGTGGGGAGGCGTGCAGGCCGTCGCGGTGGGTGCCGGTGGCCACCCACAACCCGGGTCGGACGGTGGGGCCGAGCAGCGGGTGACCGTCGAGCCCGATAGGCCGGTTCCCATGACGCAGCTGCTGCACTGGGGCCGTGGCGAGGCCGCGATGGAGCTGCCCGAGTGCCGAATCCAACAGGAAGCGCAGACCGCCCGCCGTCGGGGCGGATCCGGGGACCAGGGCCGGGGCTGCGGACGCCCCGACGTACCAGGAGCCGTCGGCCTGGGGGACGGTGTGCAGGCCACAGGCGTACGCACGGTTCGGCGTACGCAACACCGCGGGCAGCGAAGCAGGGGCGCCCGCCGTGAAAGCGGTCCCTTCCACGGACAGCACCGGCAGCACCGAGACGTCCGGATCGAGCGAGTGGAGCACGGAGGTGGTCCAGGCGCCGACTGCGACGACCACCGCCGGGGCGGCGTACACGCCTTCCGTTCTGTGCAGGCTGTAGCCGCGGGCGGTGGCGCTCAGGCGTCCCTCGGTGCTGCGGGTCACTTGGGGCAGGGCGTCAAGGGCCGCGTCCAGGGTGGCCAGCCAGCGCCGGGCGTCCAGGAAGCCCTCCTGCGGCAAGTACAGCGCGCGCAGGGCACGGTCGTTGTCCAGCGGCCGGTATCCGGGAACCTCCGTGGGATCGACGTCCGCGACGGGCAGCCCGTACCGGGATCCGGCCAGGTGAACAGCCGCGAAGGACTTCTCATCCAGCCGCGCGGAGACCGCGTTCAGCAACATGAACGTCTTCAGGGCATACCCGTCTTCGGGGGGCGCCGCAGGGCCCGTACGGCCGCACAGGACGACCTCGACCAGTCGGCGAGGCCCGATGCCGTGATCTCTGGGCCGGAGTTCCCGCTATAAGGACACCCCCATCGGCTAGGAGGCGGCGGCACCACGTGTCCGGCGAGAGCCAGCAAGCACAAAACAGCGGAAAAGCGCCACACCGACCAAGCCAAACGCGCCCCCTCTGCGCCCCGTACGCCCGGTGCCTGCCAGTCTCGCCACCCACTGCACCGCGGATATCACTGACCCCCCAGGGGTCACCGCGTCGGCAGTTGGGGTCGCCCGCGCCCGCACGTGTGCACCCGGCCATGCTCCCCCGACGTTCTTGCGGGCGGTTTGCTCTTGCGTAACACCCAGCAAGTGAACCGCGTCCCTAAGGTCGTTGGTGACCGGGCTTGTTGAAGCCGGATGCGTTGCTTGGGGAAAGGGACTTCGCATGCTCGAAAACAAGAAGATCCGCACGGCTCTGTGGACCGGGGCCACGCTCAGCCTCGTGGCCGGAGGGGTGTTCGCGGGGGTGGCCATGGCCGCCGCCCCGCCGGGTGCGGCGAAGGCGAACGCCCCCTACGCGCAGGCCGCCGCGGTACTCAATGCCGACGGCAGCGTAAACCGGTCCAAGGGCATCGAGCGAGTCACCAAGCCGGCGGAAGGCCAGTACTGCATCGAGCTGGAGGACAAGAGCCTGGACATCAACAAGCTCGTCGCCAACGCCACCCTGCAGAAATACTCCTTCGACTACGACGTCCAGATCTCGAACTGGCCGCACCCGACCTGCGGCACCCGCAGCGACACCTACCTCGTCGTCACGGGCAAGCCCGGCGTCTGGGCCGACGCCTCGTTCTCCTTCACCGTCTCCTGACCCCACGGCCGGCTTCACGGCCCCGCCCCGCGCCGGTCACCGCGGCCAGCCTGTCACGCGTGATCCATGCCGCCCCCGCCACCTGCCCCGGGCGGCGGGGGCGGCGGCCTCACCACCGGCAGAAGGCCCGCACCCGGGCGGGTCGAAGCCTTGGGGCGCCAGTGGGGTGACGTACAAGCAGCCCACGTCCACAGGCCGGGATGCTCCGGGCCGGTTCCCCGTGTACTGCGGCTCCTCCTACCTCACCAGCGTCTTCGCCCTGAAGGCCCTGCACACGCGCGAGAACTCCGGCCCTGCCCGCCCGTGCCGCCTTCCCGCCGATGCGGCTCGCCCTTGTCGATCTTGTCGATCAAGCCGCCGCTGTAACCGCCCCCGCCCGCCGGGCCTGCACTGCTGGCATGGCCGCCGCTGCCGCCGACGCCGCCCATCCCGCCGCCACCGCCACCGCCACCGCCACCGCCACCGCCACCGCCGGCATTCTTGGCCACGCCCCCCGCCTTCACCGCCTCCGGTGCCGCCTGTGGAGCCCGCACGGGGCATCTCGCGCGCCTGGTCCTGCTCCCGGTGCTTGGCGCCGGGCTGCTACCCGCGTGTGGCTACGGCGGGCGGACGTGTGGCGCCGAGTAACTGCATCGGCTCCGGGACTGGTAGGCCCGCCAGTTCAAGCACGCCAACCGCAACTGCGTGGGCCTCGACGAGGACGACGACGCCGAGGAGAGGTAATCGTCGCCGCCGTGGAAGTGCGGCCGGTCAGGATGACGTACTCGCGCTCCGTACGGGATGGCGTCGGCCTGGCAGCCGGCGAGGAGCTCGGCGACGACGGTGCGCAGGGCTGGCAGGTCGCGGCGGCAGGTGCCGAGGAGGTTCAGGTACCGCCGGTCCCTGCAGGGTTCTGAGTGCCGCCCCGTTGAAGGGCGTCGACGATCGGCTCGCGGTCGCGCCAGCCACCGGATAGGCCTGGGATTCCCTCGTGTGGGTGACCGCGGATCAGGACATTCGCTCGCAGTGGAATTCTCTGCGTTCCGGATGGGATCCGGGTTTTGTGGGCCTCTGCGCATCGGAACGGGCCGTCACGCGCGAATGGCCGGATTCGTCGTCTTGTCCGGCATTCAGGGGCCTGCCGAGGATGGCGCGGCCGGAGCCGATCACGGGTCGATTCCTGTGGCGGCTGTCCGTGTTTCCTGCCCCTTTCCCGATCCGTCAGGAGCGCTTCGTGCCCGATGTCACCATCGATCTCCCGCTCAGCTTCGGAGTGCCGGAGCATTTCCAGGACATCGACTTCGCTGTCTCTGCCGAGGTGAACACCAATCGCCTGATCGAGCGGTTGAACATGGTCGATCCGAGGCCGTCGGACGCGGAGATCGCGCACGCGGTGCTGGCTCAGCAGTCGATGTACGAGATGCTCAGCGCGGCGGGTGCCGTCTACGCGGGCACCTTGCTGTCCGGGCCTTCGCGGGAGGAGCCGGAGAAGAAGCTCTCCTCGGTGACCCTGACCGTGACCGCCCGCCCCGCCGAGCTGTCCAACGAGCTCACCGTGCACCGCCTGGCCCGCACCATGGGGGCGATCTACCCGGACGCCGAGGTCGGTGTCGTCCGCCTGGAGGCCGGCCCCGCCGTGCTGCTCACCGAGGAGCGGAAGGTCGAGCGGCCGGTGAACCTCCTCGGCGAAGGGGGCGGCGCCACCACCGTGCGCCAGCTCCACGTGTTCGTGCCCATCCCGGGCCGCCTCGCCATGGCGGACTTCGCCATCGCCACCGAGAACATCGCCGAGTGGGACAACTGCGTCGAGATCATCGGCCAGGTCTGCAAGACCATCGCCTTCGCCGAATCCGCTGCCTGAGAAGGGACCTCCCCACCATGCACATCTCGTACCAGATCAGCTCCCCCCTCTACAGCCTCGGCTTCGACCCGGGCAGGGACAAGTTCGTCGGCGCGGTCCACTCCGAACTGAACATGTACACCGGCAACGAGTCGGATGCGCTGAAGATCTGGGGCTGGGACCCCAACGCGCTGACCAGCGCCGAACGCTACAAGATCGACCAGCTGCTGCGGATGTTCGTCTTCCAGGAGAGCCAGATCCTCTCCGCGCTGCGGCGCCTCGACGAGGAGTACGGCGCGTACCTGGAGTCGAACCCGGAAGCCGCCGCCCAGGCCGAGGCCTTCACCGAGTCCCTCCGGTCGGACCTGCAGAAGCAACACACGCAGATGCAGGAGTGGAAGTACTCCAAGGAGTCACCATGGTGGCCCGACGAGCGCGACATGTACGCGCTGCGGGATTCGGTGCAGGGTGTGTTGTCCTTCATGCACCCGGAGATCGCCCGCAACACCGGCCCCAATGGCTCCCTCGCCATGGGTGGCATGAGCTTCACGGGCAACTACTGGCGGCTGAAGGACAACGGCTACGCGCGCGACCGGATCCCCGATGGCTACCTCTACGACCTCATCGATACCGCGATCGCTCTCCAGGCCGAGTTCCAGCTCCAGTGTCTGCTCACCGACCGGGAGTTCACCCGGATCATCGAGACGCGGGGCCAGGAGTTCGAGTGGCTCAAGGCCGAGGCCGCGCGCAAGGCGGCCGAGGCCGCGGCCGCCGAAGAGGGCGGCGGCTTCTGGGGACTCTTCGGCGACATCCTCGGCATCGTCTCCGCCGTCGCCGGTGTCCTGGCCCTCATTCCCATCCTCACCCCGATCGCGGGGCCGATCGCCATCGTGACCGCTGTCGCCTCGCTCGGCGCGCACACCGTCGACGCGGCGATCCAGGGCGACTGGGACGCCATGACCTTCGTCGGCCTGGGCGCCGACGCCCTCGCGGCACTGCCCGGGGTCGGCGCGGTCGCCAAGAGCCTCAAGGCCGGGCGGGCCGCCATGAAGACTATCGGCGTGGCCGGCGGAGCGGTGTCCAAGGCCAGCGTGGTCTCCAAGGCCGCGGGCCGCTCGTTCCTGGCCACCACCGGCGGGAGCGCCGCGTCCGAGGCTTCGACCGTCTTCAACTACATCGGCACCAAGGGCGCGAAGGTGGTCGGGACCTCCACCGCCTCCGGGAAGATCGCCGGAAAGGTCCTCCAGGGCTCGGTCGATCTCGCCACCCAGGTCCCGCTGGTCGTGGAGATGGCAGCCGGCACGGACATGACCGACCCGAAGAACGCCGCCACCGGAACCGCCCTGACCGCCAACTACGGCCAGTCCATCGGCAGCTGGGACGCCGTCGGAAGCGCCGCCAAGAAGACCGGCACCCTCTCGCTGGCCGCCTTCGCGGGCGTCATCGGCCGCCGCTGACCCACTCACATCACGGCGGCGCGACCTGGGCAGTACACAACGCTGTGCGGCTGAAGCAGCGAGGCTCACCGGCCTTTGCGGGTAGGCCGGGTCGGCCGCATCCGGGGCGCGGAGGCCGCGCGCCGGAACGCGTGGGGTTCTCCCGCCGCGTTCCGGCGCTTCCGGGTGCCCCGGGGCTCGCGGGGGTTACGGGACCCAGGTGAGGGCGCCGGTGGCGGCCAGGGTTGAGGCGCCGCTCCAGGCCCGGTGGCCGGGTGTGGGCGGCGTGATGACGTTCACCGGTGCGCCGTTGGTGTAGTTGGGCAGGCAGTCTCGGAGTTACGTGGCGGTGCTCTCGAACGCCGAGGAGTCCTGGCTGACGCGCTTCATGCAGTCGGGCCACCTGGACCAGACGGTCGCCCTGCTCGGCGATGAGGTCGCGGTGCTGCACCACCACCACCACCACGCCGCCCGAAGCGGCGGCCTCCGGCCACGCCCGCAGGGCATGCCGGTACAGGGCTGCGAAGCCGTCCCAGTCCACCACCTTGCCGTCCTTGATCGGGCGGGAGCTCGTCACCGACCCTGAGCCCGCCTTGGCGTGGGCCTTCTCCCCCACCAGGACGGCCGCCTGCCCGGGCAGTCTCGGGCGGGCAACCTCCGGGGGAAACACCACCTCCGGCGCAGCCCTACCGGCCAGACCGGCCTTGATCTGCTCCGAACCGCAATCGATCACCACAACGCTGTCGGCCATCATCCCCGCCCCTCCACGTCTTCACTTTTGGTCACCGACGAGCATGATCGACGCGTCAGGCAGGACAACCCCATCCCCTCGTACGGATGGAAGGGATGGGATGGGATGGGGACTGGGCCCTTCAGGGCGTGGTGTTGGTGTAACGGTGGGACGTCGCTCTGCTGACTTCGGGGGTGTTCCTCAGAGCGCGCCGTGTCCGGGCCTCATGTGCTGCGGTCGCCGGTTGCTGTGGCGTAGCGGCCGGTTGTGGCGTGCCATTCGTGGTTGCCGCCGAGCCAGGCGTGGAGTCCGGTGAGGTAGCGCCAGAGTTCCGGCGAGGGGATCGTGGCGGTGAGTTCGCTACGCGCTGCTTCGAATGCGCGGACGAGTTCGTCGTGGTAGGCGGCGCTCAGCTGGACGGCTTCGCGTGGGGTGCAGCCGCGTTCGGCGGCGATGACGTCGGGCAGTCCGCCGTCGCCGATGCCGGGTTCGGCTTCCTTGTTCATCGAGTAGAGGTCGTTGAGGATGATGCTGGCGCTGGCGGCCAGCATGGTGGCCCGCCGTACCGGGGGGTGGGAGTAGAGGGTGGCGGGGAGTTCGTATCCGCTGATGACGTCGATCAGGGTCATGCACGGCAGGAAGCTGTTGACCTGCCGTGCGGCCAGGTACTCCCACACGGCGGGGGTCGTTTGGGTGGTCCGCCAGCCGGCCTCGCCGTTCATGGCCACGAACATGGCCACCGTCTCGTGGCGGACCCTGCCCACCTGCGCAGGGGTCGCGAAGCCGGCGACGCGGTCGATGTAGGAGCGCAGTGCCACCAGGACGGGATCCGAGGCGAGCGCCTCTTCGAGCTGCTCCTGGTGTCCCCATCCGCCCACCAGGTAGGCGGGGTCCAGAGCCGTCTGGGCGAGGGTGAGACGGTTTCCGACCAGCGCGGTGTCGGATCCGGTGCGTTCGTCATCGCAGTAGTAGTCGTCCACCGCGAACAGGGCCGCCATGCACTGCGCGGCCAGCAGGAGCCGGTCAGGGTCGTCGCAGTCGGGATGGATGAGCATGGCGTAACGGCCGTAGTTGCACGCGCGGACCGCATCGAGGCGGCCGGGGAAGATGCCCACGCGCTGCACCCATGCGAGGAGCCGTTCGTTGACCTCGGCCCCCAACGGCTCGTCCACCCGGACCGGCCCCGGACAGTACAACGACACCCCCAGCGCCGTGGAAGAAGTCGTGGCCGCAGGCGGGGATGACGGCACCGGGGCAGTCCGGCGGACGGGCAGGCCGGGCACCACCGGGGGCCGTGAGGAGAGCGGGACGCTGGTGCTGTGGTGTTCAGGCCGCGCGTTCCAGACGATACGAGCAGCCGAGGTCCCCAACCCCCGGGGGCCCAGCAGGAAGGGCCCCCGGCCCTGACCGGCCGGCTTCGCAGCCTGACCGGGCGGTACTGACCGAACCACCGCATCCATCGTCCACAGCCTCCTCGCAGCTTCGAGGGAAGGCCGCCCAGACCGCAACGCGGACACGTAGCCGACGACGGACCAGGGCACCCCACCCACCTCAACCAGCCCGCGGTGACCACAGACCGAGGCCCAGCACAGCAGAGCATCAGGGTGCGCGGGAGGAGATCCCACCGATCCCACCCCCTCCAGTGAAAATCACCAGACGAACAGCGGGGGCACGCTACTGACGTGATGGGCAGCGGTTTGACGTTCCGTCTGACGCGAGTTGCCGGAATCACGGTCGCCGGTCTCTGCGTAACCGCGCTGGCCGTAGCCGGAGGGATGGCGATCGCCGCCCCGGCCGCCAACAGTTCCCAGGCCCCCCACGCCCAGGCCGGAGCCTGGTCAACGCCGACGGATCCGTCGTGCACTCCAAGGGAGTCGGGGCCGTGACGGTCGCGGCTCCCCACGTCTACTGCGTGGAGATCACCAACCAGGACGTGGACCTCTCCCGCGCCATCGTGGCGGCCACCCCCCGCGACCACGCCGGCTCCACCCTCCGGGCCATCGCCTGCGGCTGCGCGAACGGCAAGGGCGTCTCGGTGGCCGCCTACGCCCACACCGGCGCCGGACAGGCCACCGGCTTCTACCTCGCCGTACTGTGGCCCAGGCGCCTCCCGGGGCGACTGCCCGCCACCCCATCCGTAGCCCACCCCGCCCGCAGGAGCAGGTCTCCCCCGTGAGTGTGCGGCCCCTTCCTGACGCAGCGCAGCAGGCGTTCCAGCGGGGCACGCAGGCCCTCGCCCAGTGCATGGAGCGGGAAGGCGCGGACCGGCCGATGCCGCGCGGCCACAGCGAAGAGATCGCAGTCAACGTCGAAGCGGAGCCGGTGGTCGTGAAGCCGGGCGTATGGATTTCTCATACCAAGGCGAGGCGAGACAAGCTCACGGCCGATCAGCTCGCCGCCTTCCCGGAGCTGGGCATGAACTGGGCGGGACCGGCGCCGACCACCCAGGCCGCCCCGGCCCGCCTCTGACCGCTTCCCGCACCCACCGGGCCCCGGGCCTCTTGAGGCTCGGGGTCCGGTGCTGTTCCCGTGTCCCGGCCCTTCGGGCCTGGGAGGCCGGGGGCGCGCCGTCTCGAGGGAGTTGGGTAGGCAGTCGAAGCTTCACCAGGTCTGGGAAAGGGTCTCTCAGGGAAGTAGTCAGCGTGGCCGCTTCCCCCTGACCACATCGTCTGACCTGCGCCGTTGTCCGGCCGCCGCACGGCTGTGCCGCGCCCTATGAAGCGCCCCGCCAGACGCCATGACGAACGCCCTGCCGAGCGTTCTGAAAGGCGCCCTACCAGGCGCCCCGGCGTCAGCCCGACCGGCTTACTTCCCCGCGCGGGCCGCCAACAATCGGGTTTATGCGCCAGGTCATCCCGCAGCCGCGGACGGGCCCCCGCCGCACCGGGCACTTCATCTACCGTCGCGTCCGGGCGCAGGCGCAGGCGCACGTACCGGATCGGGTGCCGGTAGACGCCGCCGCGGTCAATGGAGGTGTCGGCGCTGATCTCCGTGACGAGGTCGGGCTGGACGAGGGTGGTGTCGAGGACGTCGCGGGTGCCCCATGCCGAGGAAGACTTCGCGCCGGTCCAGGGATGGCCAGCGCCGGCTGCGGTGAGGTGCTCGGCGAGCTGGCGGGCCGCGTCGGGGCGCAGCGGGAGGTACGGCCGACGGGCCGGAGGCGGCCGGTCGTGGCGGCCGAGGATGAGGAGTTGGGGGCGGCGAGGGTGCCGGTGATGGCGCCGATGATCGCTTCGGTGGTGTCTCTGCGTCTGATCTTGGTCCCGTCGGCACCCCGAGCGGGACGCGTTCTCTTGGGCGGCCCGGTGCAACTGCCGCACGATGGACTCGCCGACCGACCGGTCGGCTTACTGGCGGGCCATGTGCATGCGCATCTCGCTCTCGGCGTCGACGATGAGGTCGCCGGACAGGTCGACGGTGACGCTGTGGAGGGTGCCGGTGAAGTGGAATGGCGCCTGGTAGTCGGGGGTGACGGCAGAACCGGGATTGGCGCCGCAGGCCATGCCGCCCGGATTGAACGTGACCGGGGTGGTGACCGGCATGTCGCTCTGTCCCACGAGGCGGCCGTCGATGTAGAGCTGGGCGCGGCCGGGCGCTCCCTTGCCGTGGGCGATGTCCGGGGCGCCGGTGGGCTCGAACTCGAAACGCAGCGCGTGCCGGCCTTTGGGCACGCTCTCGCTGGAGACCACGTGGTGCAGGGCCCGCTGGACGTAGTTGTGGGCGTAGTGGAGGCGGCCGTCCTTGACGTAGAGGGACCAGCCGCCGGCGTTGGTGCCCTGGCAGAGCAGGACGCCTTGCGCGCCGCCGGGCGGGATCTCGACGTCGGCGGTGACGCTGTGCGGGCGGTTGAGGACCCGGGGCGCAACCGCGGCGGGGAGGACCTGGGTGCCGGGGCGCAGGGTGTAGCTGGTCCGGTTCTCGGTGATCTGCGGTCGCTCGGTCATCAGGCGCGCAAAGGCACTGCCGTCGATCGGCATCACGTTGTGTTTGCCGGCCTCCATGTACCACAGGGTGATCATCTCGATGAGTTTGCTGCGGTGCTCCTGCTCCTGCGCGAGGTTCCGGGTTTCGGCGATGTCCTCGTCGACGTGGTAGAGCTCCCAGTGATGGGCGTCGAGGTCGTCGAGGTCCGCCATGGTGATCGGGGCGCCGAAAGGCCGCCCGGCCTCGGCGAAGGAGGGGCCGGGCCAGGGGCAGACCGCCCGCCATCCGTCGTGGTCGATCGCCCGGTGCCCGAACATCTCGTAGTACTGGGTGCGGTGGCGGCTCGCCGCCGCGGCGTCGTCGAAGGTGTGCGCGAAGCTGACCCCGTGCAGGGGCGACTGGGTGACCCCCCGAATGGTCGCGGGCGCCTCGATGCCGAGCACGTCCAGGACGGTGGGGACCATGTCGATGATGTGCGCGAACTGGTCGCGGACCTCACCGCGGGCCCGGATGCCGGCCGGCCAGTGGACGAGGAAGGGGTCGCTGACGCCACCGCGGTAGGTCTCCCGCTTCCACCGCCGGAACGGGGTGTTGCCCGCCCACGTCCATCCCCACGGGTAGTGGTTGAACGTGGCCGGGCCGCCGATCTCGTCGATCCGCGCCAGGCTCTCCTCCAGCGTCTCGGGCGCGTTGTTGAAGGCCTGCAGCTCGTTGGTGGTCCCGGTGACGCCGCCCTCGGGGCTCGCACCGTTGTCGGAGACCATCATGATCAGCGTGTTGTCGAACTCGCCGGTCTCCTTGAGGAAGTCCAGCAGCCGCCCGAGGTGGTGGTCGGTGTGGGAGAGGAACCCGGCGTAGACCTCCATCATCCGCGCGGCCAGGCGCCGCGCATCGGGCGTGAGCGACTCCCACGCGGGCACGTCCGGATCGCGCGGGGACAACTGCGCGTCGGCGGGCACCACGCCGAGCTCCTTCTGCCGGGCGAAGGTGCGCTCGCGGTAGGCATCCCAGCCGTCGTCGAACCGGCCCCGGTAGCGGTTGGCCCACTCCTTGGGCACATGGTGCGGGGCATGCGTCGCACCGGGGCACAGGTTCAGGAAGAACGGCTTGTCCGGGGCGACCTGCTTGGCGTCGGCGATGAACGACATCGCCCGCTCGACGAGGTCCTCCGTCAGGTGGTAGCCCTCCTCCGGCGTGGCCGGCGGCTCGACCTGGTGGTTGTCGTACACCAGGTCCGGATACCACTGGCTCGTGTCGCCGCCCAGGAACCCGTAGAACCGCTCGAAGCCCCGCCCCAGAGGCCACCGGTCGTACGGGCCCGCCGCCGACTCCTGCTCCGAGGGCATCAGGTGCCACTTGCCGACCATGTACGTGTTGTAGCCGTGCTGCAGCAACATCTCCGACAGGAACCCGTTCTCGAACGGGATCTGCCCGTTGTAGCCCGGGTACCCGGTGGCCAGCTCCGTGATCGCCGCCATGCCGTTGGCATGGTGGTTGCGGCCCGTGATGATGCAGGAGCGCGACGGCGAGCACAGCGCGGTAGTGTGCATGTTGCTGTACAACAGCCCGCCTGCGGCAAGCGCGTCCAGATTCGGCGTCTCGATCGGACTGCCGTAACAGCCCAGCTGCCCGAACCCCGTGTCGTCGAACACGATGAACAGCACGTTCGGCGCACCCGCCACCGCCCGCACCGGCTGCGGCCACGCCGGGCTCGACTCATCGGTCGTCCGCCCGATCAGCCCCGGGAACTGCTGCCCCGGCCTGTACTCACTCCACGACGACTGCGCCATTTGTCTCCGTCCCATCAGCGGCGCGAACACCGGTGATGTATGTGCGGCTGTGCGGCCTGCTACGACCCAGAGCCCTGCAGCCGACCCGGGATCCGTATCGGACGGCCGGGCAGGAGGCCCTGGCCCCTGGCAAGGGCCGGGTCCGGGCTTCTCCACGCTAGGCCGCAACCATGACCACGGCGAGCGGGGTGCGCTGTCTGGTCCCCGCAGCGCAGCGCAGCCCAGGTACACCGCGGCGGAGCCAGGCGTAGGGCTCCGTCGTCAGCTCCTCCCGGTTGCGCCCGAACCGCAGATCCGAAGCCCGTGATCAGCGGGTGGGACGACCTCCGAGTCGTCATCGAGGACGTCCAGTACCTCTGCCCAGACGGCAGGAGCACGGGAAACGCCTGCTTCAGCAACTCCTGCTCCGAGTCGTACAACAACTCGCCGCAGAGCCACACCCCCCGAGAACGAGTCCCAAGGGCCTGACGAAGCCCCATCACCCCACGTCACACCACACCCCATCCACTCCCAGAGAAAGCGGTTCCCGCCGACCCCGTACCGTCACTCGTCGCATGAAACCCGGTGTCCACTCCCCGGGGTCAACCTCACTATCGCCTTTGCCTCGGGTCGACACCGCCATGACCGCCACCTCCATGACCGCCACCAACGACCGGCTACGGATCGTGGAATCCTGGGTCGACAGGGGACACAGCCAGCGGGACACTGCAAAGAGTGGGGGTTCTCCTCGACCGTTCCCACTATGCCATGCCCAGAGGAGACAATAGTGAACAGGAACATTCGCATTACCCTGTTGACGCCCCTCTTGGTGCCCTCACTGGTGTTCGGATACGTGTCACTCATGGCGAATTCGTCGAATGCCGCCACACCTTCCGCCACGTGCAGCGCACCGAAGGGCGACGCCTCAACGGCGCCGGCCATATCGGGCCAGGGTTGGACTCCATCAACAGTATTGAGGATCCAAGTCCACGGGCAAAACCTGGGCTTCCCGCAATCAGACGCAAACGGCAATTTCTCCTTCACGCCCGCTTCTCTGATCGCTGGGACCATAACGGCCCAGGCGGTGGACCAGGTTGCCGACCCGGTGGGACCACTGGTCACGTGCACCACGGCGGGTCAGAATCAGAATGAGCAGCAACAGGCCAAGGACCAATACAGCGAAGGCTATCTGAAGGGCTTCAATGACATAAAGGGAGACTGCCAGAAGGAACCGCCGACCGGATCGGCCGGCTTGGACCCGAACTGGAAGAAGGGTTACAGCGCGGGTTCGGCCGCTGCTACGGCCCAGTACTGCTGAGCGGCATCGGCGTCGCCCGACGCTGGGCGGCCACTGCCTCCACCCACGGCGCGGGATTGTTTTCCCTCACCCGAACAGACCGAAGCCGCAAATATGCCTTGCCCTGCGTCAGCGTGACGAAATCGCGGTTGGCGAGTATGGCCAGCGGTAGTCGGCGCGCCGGGGACCACTCCCGTCACTGAGGGTTACGGGCTGAGCCGCGATCGACGTTGGCGCGTGCTTGCCTGGGTTTCGGCTGTGGGTGATTCAGACGCCCATCGTGCGGGCGAGCCCCACCTCGGTGCTGGGCTGTGTGGGGTAGCCCGCTTGGCGGCGGCCGGAGCCCAGGCCGACGACGGCCCAGTGAATCGCCCCATACTCCTCGCGCCACCCGGTGTACCGGGGTGCAGACCGAACTGCTCGGCGATGCCCTCGGTACGGATCGCGGTCCAGGCCCGGGCCCCCTTGGTGTTGCCGAGTTCTGGAAACGCGCCGGTACTTGCTCGAAGCCCTTCTCGTGGGCAGGTCGACTCGGAACAGGTGGTGATGCGGTGGGCCAGATGCCGAGTGCCCGGGAGGCCCGGTACGCCCGGCATCTCGCCGCCGGCTCCGGGGCCAGCGTCCGCGCGTCCTCGCGCGGTGGCCCGTACGGCAGCTACTGGATGCTCCTGAGGTGCGGATGTCCCGGGTCGGCGGGGCAGGCGAAGATGTTCAGCTTGCCCCAGCGGCCCACTGTGACCCCGGTGGACGCCCCGCCCCCGCCGACGGCCGGGTCCCGTTCCTCCAGCGGCATCCAGCTGCCGCTGCCGCCGTCCCACTCCGAGCTGTCGATGGTCAGCAGCAGTTCCATCGGGGCCGCACAGGCCGGGCAGTCCGTGGCGGCGGCGTCGGTCAGGTTCCAGGACACGTAGCCCCCGGCGCGCCAGCCGGGCGGGATGGACAGGTCGAACTGGTAGGTCGGCCAGTCCCATTCCTCTGCGTCCGCTTCCTCGGCCTCCTCTTCGAGGGCCTCTTCCCTGGCCTCGATCCGGGCACACAGCTCTTCGGGCAGCAGCCCGGCGAAGGGGTACGTGACCACCTGCTCGGGGTGCAGCACGCACGGCTCGGGTACGTAACCCTCGAAGCCCACGACCTCCGGCACGGGCGGCTGCGCCAACGCCCTGACGACCTCCCACGACCGGCGCCAGCGCAGGTCCAGCAGCATGCCGGTCCGCTTCTCGCCGTGTGCGTCGAAGGGGCACCAGAACACCTGGAGCAGATCGCAGTCCTCCGGCCCCGCGAGCAGGTCGGGCACGTCCCGGCGGTACAGCTGGGCCAGACCGATCATCGGCAGCGGATCCGCCTCCCCGCTCTCCCCCGCCGCCCGGTGCCTGCGCCTGAGCTCCTCCAGGAGCCGCCGCTCCTCGTCCGTGGGGGCGGAGTCCTGGTCCCGGGCCCACGCGGCGGCCAGGAGCTGCCGCTCCCGGTGAATGTCTGCGGGGCGCCGGCCGCGCCCGTGGGGGTGCGGATCGGTGCACACCGGCCACGGCTCGTCGGCCGGCCAGAGCATCGGCCCGCCCACGGAGCTCGCCGACGCGTCGGGGCTGCCCGGCCGCGGGTGCAGCCGGGTGGTCGTGCCGCGGTGGGCGGCGAGCCCGGGGAAGAGCACCTCGACGTCGAGCGGGCGCGGTGGCGTGGTCCTCGTCATGATCCCGAACCCTAAGGCCGCAGCCGGCCTGGCCCACAGCCGGCCGGTCGCCGGACCAAGGGATCCGGCCCCGATGGTCGGGAGGTGTTCCTGCCTCGCACCGACCGGCGTCCCGGGTACTGGTGACCACGAAACGTTCCTGGACGCCGCAAAAACCGTTCTCGGAGGTGGCCTACGCAACCAGACAGGCCCACCTTGGCGTCCTGGGCTTTCGCGTCGGCGTGCGCGGGAGCTGCGGCGCGGTCGGTCTGTTCCCGGCCGGCCTGGAGGGTAGCTGCGGCTGCTGTCTCGGCGGCTTCCTTGGCGGCTTTGCTTGCGCGATGCCGCCACCGGCCTGGTCTTTGGCGCCAAGCCAGGCGCCGATGAAGCCGATGAGCACCGTGAAGACGGCGAGCAGGATCGTCTGGTGTTCTCTGAGGAAGTTGGTCACGCGACGATAACGAGCTCGCCGCCACCGGCCTGTCGCTGAACGTCATCGGCCGCCGACTGCAGTTGGACCGCAAGACGGTCCGGCGCTACCGGAACAAAAACCCATCAGGGCTTCTCGCCTCGGCGCAGGATCGCGGCATGGTGTCCTCGCCCCGTTCATCGAGCACGTGCAGCACCGCTTCCTGCGTGACGTGGTGATGGCGGTTCCGGGCATCACCGGCTCCACCCTCAGCCGCCGCGGTACCCCGGTGTGGGCTCCGCGCCACCGGGTCGTCGCCAAGCCTTGGTGCGTCAGCGAAGTACGGTTGCAGCCCTCGCCCTGGCGACGGCCACGAGATCGCGGCCGACGGGATCATGCCGGACGCCCATTTGTTCGCCGGACTACACAAGGTCGACGGGTACAGTCGGCTCAGACCGAGCTCAGCACGCTGTTCCGGACTGTTCTCCGGACTCGCGTTCGTAGGTGGCGGCAAGTTCGGTGACCAGGTGCTCCTGGCCGGAGGCGACCGCCGCATTGATCTTTGCCACATAGGCGTCGTGCAGGAGCCGCGCCTGCGGCTCCGCGGGTATACGGGCTGGGCTTCGCGCTGGTTCACTGCGCGTTCTTGTGGGTTCCTGGTGTGCGGACGTCGGCCGGAACGGGCCCTCCAGGGCGGCCCACTGCAGCAGCATGATGGTTTTCGCGTCGGCGATGGACCCGTCGCGGATCATCGCGATGGCTTCGGTGAACGGCAGTTCGATGACGGCGATGTCTTCGCCTTCCGCGGCGATACCGCCGCCGCGGGCGGTGGGACCGGCCGGGCTGTAGGGGGCGGCGAAGAAGTGCAGCCGTTCAGTGACCGAGCCGGGGCTCATGTAGACGTCGAAGACATGGCTGGCTTCGCCGATGACGCGTCCGGTCTCCTCCTGCGCCTCCCGGCGGACTGCCTCGATCGGGCTGTCGCCGTCCAGCAGGCCGGCCGCAGCTTCCACCAGCATTCCGTCCCGGTGACCGTTGGCGTAGGCGGGAAAGCGGAACTGTCGGGTCAGCAGTACGGTGCGGCGGTCGGGGTCGTAGAGCAGGATCGTGGCGCCGTCGCCCCGGTCGTAGGTCTCGCGCTGCTGGCGGCTCCAGTGGCCATCGGCGTGCTGGAAGTCGAAGGTCGTCTTGCGCAGCACGTACCAGTCGCAGGACAGCACCTCGACCTCGCGCACCCGCACCCGTGGGTTCCCGGTCAGGTCGCGGCCTTGGCGGTCCAGGCCGGTGCGGCCCCGGCGGTCGGGAGTGTCGATGCCCGCGGTCATCGTGCCACCGGGATCTCGGTGAGGGCGGTGTAGACGTCCTTGCCGGCGGCACGGGCCTGCTCCACCATCATGTCCGCCCCCGCCGAGGGGCCGCCGATCCGCAGCACCCCGTCGCAGCGCTCCAGCAGCCGCTCGGCCACGGGGTGGAAGATCTCTTCGAAGGGGCCGTCTCCCGGGCGGGCGCTGCCTGCGATCTCCAGCAGGGGCAGGGCCAGGGCCTCCCCGGTCACCGGCAGGTGTCCGGCACTGAAGAGGTCGAGAGCGGTTTCGTTCATCGCCCGTGCGTGCGCGGCGAGTTTGACGGGATCGTCCCCGGTGCCCGACCGGTAGGGGCCGGCGACCAGGATCATCAGCGGATGCGGGGAAGCAGGCATGACATCACTCCGTACGCAGTCGGGGTCCTGGGCCGACAGGGCCAGGACGGGGGAACGGGAGGCCGTCAGGCCAGGACGATGTCGACGCCCGCGTCGCGCAGGGCCGACAGCGTTTCAGGCCCCTTGGGGTGAGTGGCGGCGTCATCGGCGGCGGTATCGGTGACGAAGGTGTCCACCGCGCCTGCGGCGGCGACCTGGCTGAAGGCGCGCACGCCGAGTTTGGTGGCATCGGCCACCGCGATCGTCCGCGAAGCCTGGGCGAGTCCGGCCTGTTTCACGGCGGCGTCGTCGAGAGAGAACTCCGACCACCCGTGCTGGGCCTGCACACCCCCGATCGACATCACGAACACGTCGAACGCCATCGCCGTGAGGGCGCGCAGTGCGAGCGGGCCGACCAGAGACTGCTCACCCGGACGGGACTGGCCACCGATCACCAGCAGTCGGATACCCGGCCGGTCCGCAAGCCGCACCGCTGCCTGCAGACTGAGCACCGCCACCGTCAACGGCGCCCGGGCGCACAGGTGTTCAGCGACATGCACGGTCGTCGTACCCGCGTCGAGCAGCACCGTGGAGCCCGGCTCCACCAACTCCGCCACCGCGCGCCCCAGACGGTCCTTCGTCGCCGCCTGCCATCCCTCCCGTGCGGCGAATCCGGCCTCCTCCTCACGCGAACGGGTGGCGACCGCGCCGCCACGCACCCGTTTCACCAGCCCCTGACGCTCCAGTTCGTCCAGATCGCGCCGCACCGTCATCTCCGAGACGCCCAGACGTTGCGACAACTCCGCGACGGAAACCCGGCCCGCGCCCTGCACCAGCCGCAATGTCAGATCCAGACGATTCGCTACTCCCATACCCACTTTCTAACACAGCCGAGTTCGAATGAACACTGCGATGTGAGATTGGCGCGGTGGTCAGCCGTACCGGGCGCAGCACCCCGAGCCCGCACTGCCCGGCGGCCTGGTCCTTGATGGCGAACTCCTCGCCTGGGATCCGGAGGCGGGCCGGCGGCCTGAGCGTCACCCCGCCACCTCCTCGCGGGCCTACGGCCCACAGCCCAAGCTTCGCCGCTCACACACAGGGCAAGCCCGCCGAACGCCTCCAAAAAGCCCAGCGGACGGCAGGCCCTCGCAGGCGGTCGCAGGCGGGAGCTCAAGCGGCGGACCGCGAGGCCTTACGGCAAATGAGGGCCCGTCCGAAGCTCTCCCTTGTCGATCTTCTTGGGAGGTGCGGAGGCCAGGCTCGGCTTGCAGCGCCGGTGAGACGAACGGGTATGGGCCAGGACGTGTTGCAGGAATTCTGGCGGGTGTCCGGTCAGGAGCGCGAGACGTTCGAGGCGGGGTGTGCCGAACCAGTTCGGCGAGCCGGTGAGGATGCCGTGCAGGTAGCCGGGTTTGAGGCGGTTGGCGCGGGCCGGGCGACGCGAAGAGCCCGAGGAACCCCCGGCGATGACGCCGGGGAAGCCCGTAAAGAAGGAAGTCCCGCCAACTCCCGCGAAATCCTGGGAACTTAACCCACCCGCCAGTAACATCCGACCGGCCAGTAGCACGCGCCCAAGCAGCCATCCTCGAAAGGCTCTCCTGCATGCGCTTGACCTCCCGCGTCGCCCCCGTCGCCCTCGCCGTGGCCGCCCTCCTGCTCGGCGTCCTCCCCGCGCAGGCCCAGGCCGACCCCGACCGCGCCCCCGACCGGGTCACTGTCGGTGACCGCACCTTCATCGCCGACGGCCAGGGCCGCGCGCTCCAGTGGCGCGGCTTCAACCTCGCCGACAAGAACAGCCGAGGCGCCAACGCGTTCGCCGACATCCACGAGAGCGACCTCAAAGACATGGCCGCCCGGGGCTTCAACCTCGCGCGCCTCGCGTTCCTCTGGGACGACCTCGAACCCACCCCCGGGCACTACGACCGCGGCTACCTCACCAAGATGCGCCGCATCCTCGACTGGGCCAACCGCTACCACATCAAGGTCATCCTCGACGCCCACCAGGACGTATACGGCCCCCGCTTCGGCTCCCGCGGCATCCCCGACTGGGCCACCCGCGACGAGGGGTTACCGTTCACGCCCACACCCGACGACTGGTTCGCCGGGTACTTCCAGCCGTCCGTACAGACCGCCTTTGACCACCTGTACAAGGACGCCGACCTCCGCGCCGCGCACGCTCGCATGTGGATGACGGTCGCCTCCGCCCTGGGCAGGCACCCGGCGCTGCTCGGCTACGACCTGATGAATGAGCCGTTCGCGAAGTTCCTCGAAGGCGAAGACCTCCCCGCCGCCGCGGCTCGCTTCGAGGCCACCGAGCTCACCGAGCTGTGGAACCGCCTTGCCCAGGCGATCCGCCTGGTCGACCACAGGTCGTGGGTATTCGTCGAACCAACCGTCATCGTCGGTCTCGGCGTCCCAACCCAGATGGGCCACATCGACGACCCGCACGCCGGCTACGCGCCGCACTTCTACGAGACCGCGATGGAAACCGGCGCCGACTATGACCCCAACGGCACCTTCATCCCCGCCTACGAGGCCGCGATCAGCGACTACCCGACCCGTAACCGCATGCCGGTGATCGTGGGGGAGTGGGGCGGCAACCCCTACGTTCCGCACGCAAGCCAGTTCGTCACCGACATGACGGCCTCCTTGGACCGCTTCTCCAGTGGCTGGACGTGGTGGCAGTGGTGCCGGGGCGGCGGCTACTGCTTCCTCGACCAGACGGGCGCCGCGAAGCCCAACGCCCAGTTGCTCGTCCAGCCGTACGCGCGGGCCGTCGCGGGCGACCCGCTCAAGTTCGCGTACGACCCGGCTACGCGCACCTACACGCTCACCTTCCGCACCCGCGACAACGCAGAGGGGCCCACCCAGATCACCGTACCCAGGGACACGTACCCAGGCGGCTACCGCATCGATATCCAAGGCGGCAAGGCCAGTTGGGACGACCACGGCCAGACCGTCACCGTGAGCACCCACGGCAGGGCCGGAGCCACCTACAAGGTCACGATCAGCCCGAGGTAGCCCACCCGATTCGCTCGGGGGCCGCGGCCCGCGGCCCCCGCAGCAACTGAAGAAGCCTTCTCCGCAAACGGATCACGGCGGCTCGACCGCAGTGGCAAGGTCGCCGACCGAGCCGCCCTCCAGGACAGTACGGTTCCGACCTGCGAGGCGAGCTCGTCGACGCTCTCGCCCACAACTGGGGCAGCGCCCACACGACCATCGGCAAGACCACGTGGTTCGAGCTGTCCGTCCCCCGCCAGGCACGACCGAGCGCACACCACATGGATGCGGTGACGAAACCTGGCCCGCTGTGCGTGCGTCACACCGGGCCTCACACGAACCCGGGACGATGGTGAACGGCACCAGGCCTTCAGTGCGGCTCCACCCAGCCGTGTCGGATGGCATGACCGCCGAGCTGCATCCGGGTCCGGACCCCGGCCATGTCCATGAGGTGGCGCAGGCGTCGGTGCAGCGTACGCGGTGAAAGGCCAAGCTGTGCCGCGGCCGTCAGGTCGGTCAGACCGGCCAGCAGGAGCGCGAGGATCTTCCGGTCGACGTCAGTGGGGCCGCCGGACCCGAGCTCGACGGTGGTTCCGGGTTCTCCGCCGGTGCCCGACAGCCCGAGTGGGTGGGCAGTGCGCCAAACCGTCTCGAACAGCGCGTCCAACGCATCCAGCAACCCGCTGCGGTGCAGCAGCACGGCGCCGGGCTCTCCGGCTGGTGTGACCGCGAGCGGAACAAGGCCGAGGTCGGCGTCGGCCAGCACGAGTTTCATCGGCAACTGGTCGGCGACACGCAGTTCCACACCGTTGTGCAGTGAATCGATCGCCTCGTCGATGATGCCCGGCTCTGCCAGCACGGTCCGGTCCAATACCGCCCGGAAGTGCACGCCGCGACCAATGGCCATGGGTTCGGCCGTGTTCTCGTCCGGCGGCAAGGCGACGAACGGCGCGGTGACGAAACTGCGGACCTGAGTGCGGGCCGCCTGCTGCACCTGTAGGAAGCGATGGCGAATGGCGTCGGCGCCCGTGACCACCTCGATCAGGTCGCTGATGCTGCTCCCGGTCATCGCCGCCCGGTGTTCCTCGGCAAAGGTCACCAGTGCCTGCTCGGCCAGGCGCAGGCCGTCTCGGCGCTGGCTGATGAGAGCGCCGAGCGCCATGGCTGGCGGCGCGGCGGTGAACCGCTCATCCGCCGACCTGGTCACCAGGCCCCACCCGACCAGGCGGGACAACGCCTGGTCGACGTGGCGTTGCGAGAGGCCGAGCAGCTCCGACAGCGGCACTGCGGTGGAGTTCGGCAGTCCGAGGAGCGCCCGGTAGACGCGCTCGTCATCGGGTTCGAGGCCCAAAACGTCCAGCATCGGCGACCGCCTCGTTTCCGCTTTCCGCAGCGGAGAGAGTATGCGCCATGGCGGCAGACACTGAATAGTGCCTGCTGGGATCGGGTGTGGAGGGAAGGGCCCCGGGGAATCGCCTCCCCGGGGCCCGACGATGCAGTTCATCGCAGGCCGTAGGCCCGGATGCTCCTGTTCTCGACGCTGAGGCCGCTCTTCGTATCGGCGCTCGCGCGGACCGAGACGAAGCCGCCGGGCTTCTTGGCCGTCCTGAACGAACCCTTCCAGTAGCCGTCGGCGCCCCTGGTCAAGGCCACCTTCTGCCAGGTGGCGCCGTCGTCGTACGAGACGTCCAGCTTCACCGTCATCACGGTGCCCGGCACGGCGGCGAGGTTCAGGGACACGGGCTTGAGTGCTATCTGCTGGGTCGCATTGGCTTTGACGTCGCCGTGCAGGTCCGACTCCAGCTTGTAGTCCAGGCTCAGCACCGGGAACGGCTCGAACTGGTCCGAGTCGACGGTGTCCGACATGAACGTCCACTCGGTGTGGGTTCGCGTCGACAGCCGGAAGGCGCCAGCGGGCCGCTCCGCGTCAAGGACGGCGCGGTAGGGCAGGTTGCCCGCCGGCACTTCCTGCCACTGCATGTCTCCGCCGACCGGATTGTCGTGGATCAGCTTGTCACCCTGGAAGACCTGCAAGTGGGACGGCGTCTCGCCCCACGGCAGGTAGCCGCCCAGCCGCATGTTGTCGCTGGCGGAGGCCCACGCCTGCACGTTCCAGGTCATGTAGTTCCCCCAGCGGGAGTTGTACACACCGAAGGACTCGCTCTGACCGGGCCGGGTCGCCGGAGCGAACCAGTCCAGACGGGTGGCGCTGCCCTTGGCATACGTATTGTCGCCCGACACCATCGACCACGGCAGGGCTCCGTCGACGCCCTGGGTGTGGAACTCCCTCCAGACCTGTCCCGGGGTCACCCATTCGGTACGGGTACCCGGGTGCCACTCCTTCTCGGCGAAGTTGAACGACGGGCTGAGGGTGAAGTCGGACCGGTAGCCTTCCGCCAACCGGCCGCCCGCGGCGGAGTAGTAGCGCGCGTCGATCCGGGCGAGGTCGCCCCGGGTCGGCTTGTAGACCAGGGCCCGGTCCGGCACCTGCCCGGGGTAGTCCCGGGTCAGGTCGTAGAGGAAAGGCGTGTACTCGGTCTGCTGGACGGTCAGCTTGAGGTCGCCGGCCTTGGCCATCGCGATGAGGGTCTTGCCCGCGTCGCGGTGCACGGAGACGACCGGGACGGTCGACTCGCCGACGTACTCCATCAGGGCGCCCACCCCGTCGTTGACCACGATCAGCGCCTCAGCACCGGCCGCGACCGCGGCCTCGGCCCGCTCCTGCGGCGACACCTTGTCGCTGCGCTCGATGACGACGGCCTTGCCCCTTGCCTTGACCTTCTCGTACGCGTCCGCCGCGCCGCTGCCTGCGTAGACGGCGTCCCGCCGGTCCGTGGCCGTGCCCAGGGCGCTGCCCGCCTGCATCAGCGTCTCGAAACGAAGCCGGTCGCCCGGCGTGCTCAGACTGACCGGCGGCTCGCCCTTGCGCCAGCGGGTGACCAGCAGGAACTCGCCCTGCTTCATCGGCTCCGTCGGCGCGACGTAGACGTCGTCGTACGAAGGCGGCAGCACGTACGCGCTGCGGTAGTCCATGAAGGGGTCGAAGCCCTTGTAGTGGACGTTGAAGTCGACCTTCCGCTGACGGTCCTGGGTGCGCTGCGGCGCCTCGGTCTGCAGCAGGCGTGACTTGCTCGCGTCGAGCACCACCTCAGCGGACCGGTCCTTGATCACGGTCTCGGGATCGACCAGCACGGCCAGACCCGAGCGGTCCGCCTTCTCGCCGGCCACGTCGAGGTACGCCGCGGTGGTGTACAGGCCCGGCGCCATACGCATGGTGGTCGAGCCGTCGACGTAGACCGACCACGGCCAGAAGTCGCCGGCCAGGTTGATCGCGACCATCCCGGCGGCGGGCTTTCCGTCCCGGCCGACCAGCTTGATGTTCAGGTCGTAGCGCTCCTCCTCCTTGATGAGCGCCACGGAGGTGCGCGTCACCGGCTTCCCGGTGGCCGCGTCGGTGCCTGTCACGTAGCCGACGTGCCGGCCTGCCGAGGCGTTTCGCGGGTCGCCGGTCACCGGGACGGCGGCGGTGCCGCCCGCCGGGACGGTCACGGTGGTGGCTCCCAGAGTGAAGGGGCCGCCGTCGTTGCTCAGGGCCAGTTTCAGCGTGATGCCGGTGGAACCGGAGTTGGTGAAGGTCAGGTCCTTGGTGACGGCGGTGTCGCCCGGCTCGTGCGGCCAGGTGTAATCGCCGAAGAAGAGCGGTCCGGTGCCGCGGACCGTGGTGCGCACGGCGGCGGCCACGTCGAGCCGTCCGGCACCGACCTCGTACGGCGAGTATCCGCCGTCCAAGCCCTTCGCGGTGCTCATCAGGTGTTCCTTGAGCTGCGCGCCGGTCCAGTCCGGGTGCTGCTGGGCCAGGATCGCCGCCGCGCCGACCACATGAGGGGTAGCCATCGATGTGCCGCTGATGGTGCGGTAGAGGCCTTGGCCACCGTCGGTCATCTCCTGCGAGCGGGCCGCTGTGATGTCCACGCCGGGTGCCGCTATGTCCGGCTTCATGCCGCCGGAGTAGGCCAGCGGGCCGGTGCTGGAGAAGGACGCGAGCCGGTCCTGCTTGTCCGTGGCGGCTACCGTCAGCGCCGAGGCGGCCGCGCCCGGGGCGGAGATGCTCTCCGGGCCCGCGTTACCGGCGGCGATGACGAACAGCGTGCCGTACTGCGCGGACAGCGCGTCGACAGTCTGCGACATGGGGTCGCTGCCGTCCGTCGGGTAGGAGTTGCCGAGGCTCATGTTGACGACGTCCGCACCGGACTCGGCGGCCCACTGCATGCCGGCCATGACCCAGGAGTCCTGGCCGGAGCCCTCCGCGCCGCCGAGCACCTTGCCGACGAACAGGTCGGCGCCGGGGGCGACACCCTTGTTGTCGCCTCCGGAGGCGGCGCCCGAACCGACGATCGTGCTGGCCACGTGCGTGCCGTGCCCGTTGACGTCGGTGACGCCCTCACCCGGCACGAAGCTGGTCGTGCCGTCGATCAGGCCGGCGAAGTCGGGGTGGTTGACGTCGATGCCGGTGTCGAGCACCGCGACCTTGACGCCCTTGCCGGTGTACCCGGCCGCCCAGGCCTCGGGCGCGCCGATCAGCGGCACGCTCTCCTTCAGGCTGGCCTTCACCCGCCCGTCGAGCCACAGTTTCGCCACGCCCGCACCCAACGACGCGCTGCCCCGCGGCGCGACATCGGTCCAAAACGTGCGGGCCTGCTGCTTCTCGGTACTGAGCGCGGCACCCCGGATGCTCTTGAGGTCGCGGGTCAGCTTGCTGCCCCGGGGGGCGGCAGGCGGGGCCGCCGAGCGGGAGTTCGGCTCGGCGTACGTCGCGATCAGCGGCACCGCGGCCGACTTCGTATCGTCGTAGCCCATCTCAATCAGGTCGCTGACGTTGAACAGCCGCCGGTCCAGTCTGTCCGTGCCCAGCAGCGGCGCCGCCTCGTCCGGGATGACGAACAGGTCGTCCTTGATCTGCTGGATCTTCACGCCGCCGACGGCGTTGTCCGGCCGGTCGACGTCGGCGGTCTGCTTGCCGTCGGCCATTGTGGTGACCGTGACGACGTCGCCGGTGATCAGGGTGACCTTGTGGGTTGCCGAGGGCTTGGCGGGAACGGTGGGCTTGCTCGGAGCGGCTTGTGCGGGCGTCTGCAGAACTACGAGTCCCGACGCCAGCAGCGGCACCGCGGTGGCGGCCGAGACCAACTGCCAGCGCCTGCGGCGGAAAGCGGACGATAGTGAGGTTGAGAACATGCCATGGGTCTACTGGCTGCCAATCCGCAGGTGAACGCCTGACGAAGGCAAGTCTTTGCCATGGCGCGGACTCGCCAGCCATGACTCGTGCGAATCCAGATAAAGGCACCCTCCCGCACGTGAGTATCCGCGCCTTGCCCTCACCAGGCCTCGCCCGGAACGTGATCCATGCCGCCGGTTCGGGGCCTCGATGTGGCCTGCGGCCGGGGCGACGTTGATGTGACGCCGGGTGAACTCGGCCATGGCGCGCCATAGATGGGCCAGCACTTCGAGAGCGAGGGCCACGTGGGCCTGGTCATGGCTTCGGAAGCGCCGCCGCCACGGTGGCCGGCATCCCCTAGGCCAGGGCGGCCACCGGGGAGCGCTACGCGTCGGCGGGCTTCCGTCGGCTCCTCGAGGAGCGGGCGCAGCGCGCACGGGACCGCTCCGACTTCGCCGACGGCTGGCTGCCCCGCGCCACTCCAGGCAACGCGGCACCAACGAAAACACCAACCGACTGCTCCGCGAGTACTTTCCGAAGGGGACCGACCTGACCCGATACACCGCGCATGACCTCGCGCAAGTCGAGCAACAACTCAACCAGCGTCCCCGCCGCGTCCTGGGCGACCGCTCTCCAGCCGAGGGGTCGAACATCACCAGGCGTTTTCCTGCGGGCAGACCTCGGCCAGGAGCTCCAGCAGATGGGCAGCAACCGGTTCGGGCTCACCGCGCCGCACCCAGGTGTAGACGGCAGCCCGGGCCGTCGCATCGACGTGCTGCAGCACGTACCCGTCCACCAGCCCATGCGTACCGGGGCACTCCCGTACCCGGATCTGCCGGGGCCTTCCATCCTGCTCGGCCAAGACCTCGACGACCTTGCGCTCCGGGCCGTCCCGAAACTGACACACCCAGTACGTCCGCATATCAGCCATTATTTCCATTGCCACGCGCCGCCGTGCACCTGACACCCCCATGGGCGCTTTCTGGATTACCGCTACCGGCTCCGCCTGTGGCGCTTGCCGACGATCGCCGAGCGTCGTGGATTCGGCGCCGGCCGCGGGACGTCCAGATGGTGCCAGCAGGCTGGTAGGGCTGTGTCCCCCACTCTCTCCGCGTAACGCGCCGACCTCCGGCGAGGGCGCCCGTCGTCGGCAAACGAGTGCACCGCAGGCAGCCGGCGCGACCGTGTCCGCGTCACGGGGAAGCCATGGACGGTGATATGCCGGGAGCATCTCGGCGGCACACCGTGAGAAAGGAACCGAACGATGGAACAGTCTGATCTGGAGAACAAGATTCAGCAGCTGGAGACGGCTCTGGCCGTCCAGGAGGCGAACATGGCCGGGGCGCAGGCCACGCAGGCGGCTACGCAGGCGGGGATGACCTCGACGTTCACCGCGACGCACGCGGGGACGTGGTCCGTGATGGTCACCGGCAGCGTCTCGCTGCTGGTGGGGATCTTCCTCGGCATGGCCATCGCCAGGGACTGACGGCCGGCCCCGCCCTACCGGGAGCCACCGTCTGGCTTTGCGCCGCCCTCCGCCCGGCCTCACATCCGGTCGGAGGGCGGCTCGCCGCGAAGTGGCGGTGGTCCGGGAGTAGATCCCGGCATTCGCCTCGCAGGTGAACGTTTCCCCATGGGCGGGCGGGCGAAGACCGCGGTGGTCCTGGGATCACCCGTTTGCCGATCGTTGCCCCACACGACGGGGCATCGTGAGGTCCTGGGCCGACCATGCCGAGGTTCTCACCCTGACCGGCGACTCCTACCGCACCCGCCAACGACACGCACTGCTGAACAAGGAAAACGGCGCTGGACGCCGGTAATTCACAGCGCCCACCAGCAATACAACCGCTGACCGGAGGCCCGGGCGCGCTGAGCCAGTCCAACCAGGCCCTTCAGAACATCCGCCGCAACCTCAACGCTGATCCGAATCTGCCGGAGTTCGTCGGTCTTCGACCACGGTTCTGCAAAGCGAACGAGGTCGTCATCCGTCGCAGTGACGAGGGTATCGAACAGGGTGTCCGACAAGCAGACCACGAAGGGAGGGCCGTCCTCCGGCGATGACAGCAGTTGCCCGGACCGTGGGCGTTCGCTGGCCTCCTCGTAACTGCAGCCCGTCATGATGGCTTCAAGCTGGGCAATCGCGACGACCGGGTCAATGTTCTTGAGGAGGACCACGTCGAGCTCTGCCCGACCCGGCCCTCCCGGAGACTGCAGGACCGCGATGGCAGCCTGGTCGTCAGCAGCGGAGAAGTAGTCGCATAGCGCCGTACCGCCGATTCTGACATCCACGGCTGACAGCCTGCCGAAGTGATCAGGGCACTCGGCGACCAACAACATGGGGGTCAGATTTCAGAGAGCGTTGCACCAGGAGTTTCCCCCCAGGGCGCCACCGGGTATCCCGCGCGGCCCCTGCGGGGTGCTCAGCCAGCAGCCGCAGCCAGCCCCGCCCCGAACCGCGGAATGTCCTCCACCGGCATGTCCAAGCGCAAGCGCTTGAAGCGGAGCGGGTGACGGAAAGCGCCCCGGTCAACGGCCCGGTCAACGGCCCGGTCAACGGCCCGGTCAACGGCCCGATCAGCGCGACCTCGGCCAACAGATCCGGGCGGACCAGCACCGTGTCCAGGACATCACGGCTCCCCCGGGCCGCCGTGGATCGCACCCCTTCGAAGGGGTGCCCGGGGCCGGTCACGGCCAGGTGCTCCCCGACCTGCCGGGCCGCGTCCGAGCGCAGGGGGACCGTCCGGCCCACCGCGCGGAGCCGGCCCGCGGCGTCGTGGCGGCCGAGGATGAGCAGCGGCGGGCGGGTCAGGGTGCCGGTTGCGAGCGTTCCGAGAATGGGAGCGGAGCGTTTTCGGCAGCTTCCGCAGGAAGGTTCTGACCTGGGCTTTTGGGGTTTCCGTGAAGCCCCGTGCACGTCACGCCTTGGAACAGTACGCGCGA
Organism: Streptomyces sp. NPDC060031; assembly: GCF_042736805.1. Taxonomy (NCBI): domain Bacteria; kingdom Bacillati; phylum Actinomycetota; class Actinomycetes; order Kitasatosporales; family Streptomycetaceae; genus Streptomyces; species Streptomyces sp. NPDC060031. The sequence continues at coordinate 6,245 of NZ_JBHWVM010000048.1, read as the reverse complement.
GGCCGCCGAGGACCGCGGGCGCGCCCCGACTCAAGCCTCGACCGTTGGTTTCACTGATTCGGCGGTGCGGCGGTATCCGGCGTTACTGCCTTCAGCGCGTCGTGTGAAGGCAGTGATGAGGCGGCTGTCTTGATTCGCCACACTGGAACCATGAGCGAGCATCGCCCCACCGTTGACCAGACCAGCACCGGCTGCACACCGAGCCATGTCGGCGCTCCCCAATACCGCCACAACCTCCGGTACGAGAACCCGGCAGGTAAAGCCTGGACCAGCCCCGAGGGGCACACACTGCGCACTCCATCCGGCCTCACCGTCGTGACGTGCACCTGCGGCCTCGCCACCGAGGCGCTCCCCAGCGATGACGCGCGGCTCATCTACGAGGAACACCGCAACGCGATCCGCGACGAGATGACATAAGCAGCAGACCTCGCCGCCCGGGTGCCATGCCATCGCAGGCGACCCACTCACGCGCCCGGGCACCAGGAAGCCACGGCGGCCCGGGCTTCCGCACGGCCGAAGACCTCATCGGAGCCATAAGCTCGGCCAGTGTGACGAGGTGGTGGGCGCCGCTTCTGGCTGCATAGGGGAGAAGCAGTTCTCGCCTACGAAGCCACCAGGGCCGACGACAAAGTCGCCTCCAAGGGCATCGTCGTCACCACCGCCTGGTTCGGCAAAGCCAGTCACGACTTCGCTCCGCTGCATCGACTGGAACTCATCGACGGCCGACACCTCAAGGCACTCCTCCTCGAACACCTCGGCATCGACGCCCTCATCGGCCTCCCCCAACTCCCACTCGGCTGGGAAACACGAAACCTCACCTGGCAGACCGGCACAAGTACCGCCCGCAAACCGGCATCTGGATCGGGAACCAGAAGGCCCGCCGCGACCGACTCGACGCCGAGCAGCTCGCCGCACTCGCCCAACTGGGGGCGGAGCGGGCCGAGCGGCCACCCGTGAGCACTTTCAGCGCTAAGCGGGTTGGACCTCGCCAGCCTTCTGACCGCTGACCGCCCCTCGGCCAGGAGTGGTCCGTAGGCGGTGACAGCACCCGTTGATCGTCCTCACGGACATGTGACCGAGTCGCTGTCCGCATGGCTCAATACCGAACTGTCATGACGTGCCGCAGCCTCACTTCAGTTCGGTGCGAGGATCAATGGTCCAGTGGTTTGTTCGCAGGACCCGGTCGGCGAAAGGCACATCTTCCTCACCTACGGACCTGAAGCCGAGGGACCGACATATGCCATTCGATGGAGCATTAGCTATCGCCGGGAACGCATGCACGAGACCCCACCGATCTTCATCGCGGGCCAGTTCAAGCAATGTGCGGACAGCCAACTTGCCTAGGCCGCGTCCCTGAAATTCTGGCAGAACCATCCAGCCGATCTCGGAAGTCTGCTGGCCGTCAGTGTCGTGGGACCACAGAGTCACGGTTCCCGCCAGCACCGCCGGTTCGGTCTCGTCGGGAATGATCATCTTGATCCACTGAGTGCCCGCTGCCGCACTCTGAACATCGCGCTCGACCTTCGCCGCCATCCCTTCGGGAGGGAGCGGTCCGCCGAGGTCGACCATCATGGCCGGGTCGCATCGCATCCGAACGTAGGCTTCGACGTCGCCAAGCCCAACATCACGCAACCGCACTGACTGCCCCTCCTCCAACTTGCCGCGCATCGCCCCCACGATCACGCGGCGGCCCCAGACGACGCTACGTCACCGAGGCCAAACTCGTTGATCATCCTCACAGAATTTGTGCCTGTCCGAGAGCGGAGAGGGGAGAGCGAACGTTGGTGATTCCTGGGTTCTGGCAGAGATCTTGGGGGGAGGTCGCGGAGGGTGACGGTATCGTTCGATCGGGCTCCCTGCGCAGCGCGCACCGGCGGACGGTGTGCGATCTACGCGAGTCCGATCCACCCCCGCCTGCCGTCCGTACACAGGTTGATCAAGGTTCTGGCTCACCGCCGGCTGTCACCGGGGGCCAGAAGGCTGGTCAGCTCGGCGATGGCCGCCGGTGAGGGCTTGAAGTAACGCCGGAGGTTCTCCGGCTTCTTGTGACGCGACTTGGCCGTCAGCATGAGCAGTGACGCGCCTTGCTCGCCGAGGTGCGTGAGAGCAGAGTGCCGGTACTCGTGAAGGTCCCAACCGCTGCCAGGTCCACGAACTGCGGTATGCCCATCCAGTAGGGCGCGGGCCTGGCCGTATGACAGCCGGGCGAAGCCTGCGTCCAAGCACACGTCTCGCGGGCCCATCACCTTCCCAGGGCCAGCTCGGCGGTGGGTGACGAACACTGGCCCGCTCGTACGCCCCTTGAGCAGCCGGGGCAATAGCCTGCCGTGCCCGCGTCCCAGTACACAGTCTCCAGAACGAAGTCCTCTGGCGAGCGGCCACATCACGGTGCTCGACCAGGCACTCGCGCAGATCCCCGACGCCCACCGGCACGGCACTGACATCCTTGTCCGCACCGACAGCGCCGGATCCGCGAGGGCCTTCCTCACCCATGTCCGAGATGCGCGGAAACGAGGAATCCGTACCTTCTTCTGAGTCGGATGCGCGGTCACCGAGCCTGTTCGCCACGCGATCCGAGCCATGCCCGACCGTCTCTGGCATCCCGCTTTGGACCAGGACGGCTCGCTCCGTGCCGGTGCCGAGGCCGCCGAGCTGACCGGGATGGCCGAGCTGACCGGCTATCCGGCCGGCACGCGCATCATCGTGCGCCGCGAGCGACCGCACCCCGGCGCGGCAGCTGTCCCTGTTCGACCAGGACGAGGGCCTGCGGCACCAGGTGTTTCTCACCGACACTCCCTACTCCGGTGGTGGCTCCGCCCAGTTCCTGGAGGTCCGTCACCGCGGGCATGCCACCGTCGAGGACCATATCCGGTGCGGCAGGACCACCGGCTTCGGCCGCTTTCCCTCCCGCCACTTCGCGATCAACTCGGCCTGGCTCGAACTCAGCGTCGCGGCGATCGACCTGCTGGCCTGGATGCGCGTCCTGCTGTTGGACGGGGAGCTGGCTGACGCCGAGCCGAGGAAGCTCCGCTACCGGCTGCTGCACGTCGCCGCCCGCCTCACCAGGGGCGGTCGGCGACTGCGCTTGCGGATATCGCAGACCCGGCCCTGGAGACACGAATTGGCCACGGCTTTCCACCGCCTTGCCGCACTGCCCCGTCCCGCTGGCTGACCAGTAGACCCCTCACAGCCCACGACCCGAAAGACCTTGGAGAACCCGACCCCCGCGCCGGGACTCCGCCATGCTCAAGCAACGAAGTCACCTCGCCCACCTGGCAGCAGACGATCAGCGACGTCTCATCACCCCAACCGAAACGGCGAGGCTAGGGCGGATTCGACGTTCGGAGAGTGGGTGAGCGTGCCCGATCCCGGGGCGTCGAGGCTACGGACACCCACGTGGCCTTCCGCACGTACTCCGAGCCTGACCTGGAAGCGGCCTTCGCGATCGGCTTCGACGCCTGACGCTTCCAGCGGGGTTCGCCGCCAGGGCCCGTCCAGCCGGGCGGGATCCTGACTCCCGGCCCATCCGCGAGGCCCCTCGGGATGTCCTGGGTGCCCCTGTTCAGAGACTCGGCACGGTCTCGCCCCGCTCCGGCGGGCGGCCTTCGGCCAGGCGGAAGAGGTAGCCGCGCAGGTACTCCCCCAGCTCTCCATCAATGTGGGCCACGTACGCCCGTGCGCCGCCGGCGGCCTCCCGCTCCTGCTCGCGCTCCCACCCGGACCACTTGCGGTCCAGGGCCACCGCCCACTCGCGGACCCTGCCCCGCTCCTGCCACCAGGCGCGGACCAGCTCCGGCGTCCAGTGGTTGTCGCCGTCGCAGGCGTAGCCCGCGACCGGGTCCTGAGCGGCCGCTCCCAGGACTGCGCGGGTCTCCGCCGGGTTGCGGGGCTGGCGGTAGACGACCTCCCCGTGCCAGTCGTCCTCGTAGAGCACGTTGGCCGGGGCGATCAGCCGGCCCATCCAGCAGCTGTCGGTCCCAGCTCCGTAGAACGGCCCGGGCACGTTGCGCCAGTCGCGTTGCGCCCAGCGGTCGGGCCGGGGATTCCACAACCCTCCGTACGCCGGATCGGGCAGCCACGTTCCGCCGTCCGGGTCAGGCAGCGGCCCGTCTTCCAGCACGCGTGCGCTGGGCATCGGGTCCCAGTACGTCATGCGGCCAGCTCCGGCAGGGTCTGGCCGTGCGCGGCCGGGCGGCCCTCCACGAGCCAGAACAGGTACCCGCGCAGATACTCCGCCAAGCCTGCGTCGACGTATGCGGCGTAGTGGCGGGCTGCGGCGGCAGCAGACCTCTCCTCCGGGTGCTCGGAGGTCACCCAGTCACTCCACCCAAGGGACGTCGCCCACGCACGCACCCGCCCCCGGTCCCGCCACCAGGCCCGGACCGAATCCGGGGTCCAGTGCAGGTCTCCATCATGGTTGTACCCGGCGACGGTCTCTTCACAGGCGGCCGTGAGGAGGTCCTTGACCTCCTCAGGGTTGCGGGGCTGGCGGTAGACGAACTCCTGGCCATACACGTCGTCGTACAGGATCAGGTCGGGTGCGTGCAGCCGCCCGGTCCAGCAGGTGTCCGTCTGCGCCCCGTAGAACGGGCCTGGTACGTTGCGCCAGTTACGCTCCTCCCACCGGCCCATCCACCCCGAACCGAAGGCCGGCTCGGCCCCGGGCTGCAGTATGGCGAGTGTCGGTATCGGGTCCCAGTAGGTCATGGTCCGAACGATGCCAGACGGCCAGGGTGCGGCGGCCCTCTTCCATGCGGATACTGCCACTTCGCGCCGCCCGCGACGAGATCCTTCACAGCGCGGACGAAGCACTCCACGTGCTCGTCGGGGGTACCCGAGCCGAAGCCGACTCGGATCGCATTCAGGGAGCGCTCCAGGGGCCGCCTTGGGGGCTCCCGGCCCAAGTGCCACTCCATCCGCGGCGTAGCGCCCGCGCCGTACTCCCAGCACCGGTCCATCCGGGTTGCTGTCACCGTGCGGCATCGCCCTGGGGGTGGCGCGGCTACCATCCGCGCCCCTGCCGTCCGCCCGCTCTTGTGTGCGTCGCAGCTTTCGCTAGGATGATAAGTAAGTGCTTACTTGTAGGAAGGTGAAGAAGCATGGACAGTCGTACGCGCATCGTGGCTGAGGCCATGCGGCTCTTCGGCGAGCAGGGCTATGCCAAGACGACGATCGCCGAGATTGAACGGGCCGCCGGGCTCTCACCTGGGTCCGGAGCCCTCTACCGGCACTTCCGTTCCAAGGAGGCGCTGCTGGCCGAGGGTGTGCGCTCGAAGGTCGCCGAGAACGCCGGGCTGCTCGCACTCCTCGGTGGTATGCAGGCCGCAGCGGCGCTGCCGTTGCGCGAGCGTCTGGCGACACTGGCTCGTGCCGGCCTGCGGCGTCTGGACGAGGAGCGCGACCTCAACCGGATCATGGTGCGCGACCTGGCCGCCTTTCCGGCGCTGCTGGAAGAGGTCCGCGAGGGCGAGATGCGCCGCATCCACGCCGCGGTGGCGCAGTGGCTGCGCATGCAGGCCGACTCTGGTGAACGGGACTGGGACGCGATCGCGGTGGTGCTTGTGGGGGCCGTCTCGCACTTCTGGCTACTGCGTGACGTGTTCGGCACCCACCCCAGCAGCCTCGATGAGGACCGGTTGGTGGCTACCTTCGTGGACCTCGCCGAGGGGCTCCTCCAGCAGCCCGCTTCCTGAGCGGTGCCAGCACAGCTGATCAACTAACACGGATAGTGGGAGTGGTTTGATGAACATCGCATTGTGGATCGCGCAGGGCCTGCTGGCTGCCGTTTTCCTGGGTTCAGGATTCTTGAAGTCGACGCAGACGAAGGAGGCAATGATTGCCACGGGCCAGACCGGCGTTGCGCCCTTCTCCCTGCCGGTGATCCGTGTGGTCGCGGCGCTCGAGATCGTGGCGGCACTCGGGCTCATCGCTCCCCAACTGACCGGCATAGCCCCACTCCTGACCCCCTTGGCTGCCGTGGGCCTTGTCGCGGTCATGATCGGTGCAGCCGCCGCGCACTGGAGCCTTCGGGAGTACAAGCAGGTCTTCGGAACCAATATGCTCCTCCTGCTCATCTGCCTCTTCGTCGCCTTCGGTAGGTTCTGAGAGGGCGTTTGAAGTAGGCGTATTGCCGCTTATGCCCTAGTAAGCTCCTCGCCAGGTTGGTGTGGTCTCGTCCGTTATGCGCTTGGTGAGGTTGTCGATGGAGGCGACGTGGATCATGGCTTCGGAGCTGGTGGTGAGGG
>NZ_JBHWVM010000047.1:0-59631 GCF_042736805.1 Streptomyces sp. NPDC060031 | reverse complement strand
CACCCACCGGCTCAGCCACGGACTCGTGCTCGATCGTCATCTCACTCACTTGGCGTCTCCATGATCAACAGATCCGCCGTTTATTAGACACTCCCGTCGGCTGCGGTCCGGTGAATGACCGGGCCGGGTTCGCCGGACATCGTCACGCGGATCTCGCTGCTCGGTCGAGCGAACTGGTACTCAGCTTGATCTTTAACCTCGTTGTTCTTTCAAGCGGACATGTTCGGTGAGTGTCTCTGCTCGTTTCACTGTCTTGCCAGGCTCGTGTCGTGGGGCTGGCCTGCGGTTTTTCGACCCGGGTGGGCGTCCGGGACCGGGCAGGGATGGTTGGGGCACGCCTGCCGGCTGGGCGGTCTTCGCGCGGAGGTGCCGGAACCCGCGGCGGACTCGCGCGGGAGTGAGTCGGCGGGGTTCCGCAGGTCGTTCCCAGGGGCGGCGGAGGTCCTCGGCGAGCGGGCGGGCGAGGCGGAGCTGGGTGTGGGCGGTGATGATCAGCCAGGTCCACAGATCGGCGGTGTGCGGGTCGCGGACCTTGGGGACGGTCCAGCCGAGAGTCTGCTTGAAGAGGCGGAAGGTGTGCTCGAGGTCGAAGCGCCGGAGGAATGCCTGCCACCGCAGGTCGATGTCCTGGCTCGTCATCCCGGTCTTGGAGGACCAGAGCCAGACCGGTTTCGGGTCGCGGTCACCAGGGAGGTGCTCGACCTTCAGCCGGAGTAACGTGCCGTGGATCAGGGGGAGTTCACCGCAGTGATCGAGCCAGGGGCCTCGGGCTTGCAGGCGTGGGTGCATGCGGTCCCAGGCAAGGGTCTCGGCCGTGCCGTAGCGGGTGGTGTCGCACCTGGTGGCCTGGTCGGGTGTGTGCCAGGAGTCGGGTTTGGAGAAGGTGAGGACGCCTCCGTGCTTGCGGGGCTGCCCGCCGCGTGGGGTGGGACGTCGCGGTCCGGCGTCGCGGAGCATGACCCGGTCCGAGCGCAGCCGGCCGACCAGCTCGATCGGTAGGTCGGCCAGGACGTAGGCGAGGCGGGTGACGTCGTAGCCAGCGTCCATGACGATGAGAATGTCCGGGTCCCCGGGCTTCCACTGGCCAGCCCGCAGAAGCCGGGTGAAGACGTCGCGGAGCTGGGTGGCAGTCACCGCGGTGGCGTCGTCGGCGGGTCCCAGCCGGATCGCGTCCAACACGGCGGTCCACGATGTCCGTCCCGTTTCCAGGGCGACGACGAAGGAGTATGGCCAGCCGGGGATGAACTGATCCGCGTTGCGGCCTCGTCCGTAAACATGGCAAAACAGCAGGTTCGGGCTGGTAGGGGCATCGGGCCGCAGCCAGTTGCTCACGTCCACCGCGAGGACGATCCGCCCGTCGGCGGCCCTCGGCAACGGCGTGGAGGCCAGCAGCCGACGCAGACGGTGCGGCTCCAGCCAGCCGTGGTTGACCGCGTCGTACATCGCCCCGTGCCCGCGCCGGTGCTCGGCCGTCAGCGTCAGCTCGACCAGCGACCTGACCGGCCCGTCCGCACACAGCACCGCGTCGGTCAACTCGAAGAGTGCATCCGCACGGGAGTACAGGCAGTCGTAGAACTCGACACGAAAGCGGGACAACACACCCAACGCCTCGCGTCCGGACACGTCAGCAGACAGACTCATACACAGCGGCCGTTCTCTGATGCTTTGTTACTCGACATCTCGAAGCGTGGAGAACGGCCGCCTCCGCTGTCCCGAGAAACACTGCAGATCAGCAGGTCGGGTGACGAGCGAGGTTAAACAAAAAGCTCAGATCCCATTGCAGTCCAAACGATCACCATATGCGTGACGCGTGTTGTCATCCGTGCCCGGCTAGAGATACCGCTCGAGCCAGGAGCGAACGACGGGGAAGGCTTCCGTGCCGCCTCCTCCGCAGCCATCCGCGCAAGGGTCCGTTGGATCTCCCTCGCCACTGGTGCCAGGATCACGCGCCCCACCCCCGAGCGACGAGTGCCGCAACGACCGTGACCCATGCGACCGCCCCGAGCGTCACGGCTAACGCGCTCCGCCGGCTGAGCTGTCCGTGGTCCTGGTGCTCGTTGTCGTTGGTCACCGGACACGCTCCACCACGGCGACTTCCGAGAACTCTCTGATGAAGACCATGTGACCTGTGCGGCCCGTGTGCTGGATGCACATGTCGGTGCACTCGTCCGCGCTCCCGGTTGGTTCGGCGGCCCAGTTGCAGTCAGCGTTCAGGCACCGCGCGGTCGCTGTGGTCTCGGCGGACGGATGCCGTCGCATGACGTAGGTGATGTACCGCATCACCGAGATCACGCTCATGCCGCGCTCCGGCCGTGCGGGTGGTTGCGAAGCTCCTCGTTCTGCACTGCCACGGAGCACGGGTCGTCGGCTTCCCGAGAGATCTCACGGGCCGTGGCCAGCGCGAGGCACACCCCGCATCCGGTTACAGGTACCGGTTCGAGCGGAGCGGTTCGTGCCGTCTCTTGCTGTGCTGCCGTCGCCATGCCGCACCCCTTCGAGTAACCCGCCGGATGCTCGATGCTCTCGCCGGATAGGAGTGATCCACAGGGACGTAACGTCCTACTCTCGCAACGCTATTGATCCACTCCAAGGAACTCGGCAAGCTTGCGCAGACCGGCAGGCCGCGTATGCCCCACCCACAGATCACTCACGATGGCTACCGCCAGGGTGTGGTGCCGCATCCAGCCGGGGGCAACCCGCCTGAGAGCTTCCAGAGCCTTCACCGCACCCTCCGCGTCTCCCACATCGGTATGGGCGCGCGCCACGTCCAGGAGCAGCCACGTACGCCACGACGGAGGCGTGTCCGCAGATAGGCGCATGCCTTTGGACAGCTTCAACGCCTCTTCTGGTCGCTCATGCTGGACGGCAAGGCGTACGCGTTCGATGCGTACCGATGAACGGCTGAACACGGAGACGAGCTTGCCGTCTACCGGGGGCGGCAGCTTGGCAAGTCGGTCCGACGCTTTCTCAGCAGTGACCATCATGTCGTTGGCGGTCTCGTAGTCGTCGCTCCGCGCGTACGACGTGGCGGCAGACATCAGTAGCGCACCCCACACGCGAACACCTTCAGACGTATCCGTGTGCTCCCGCTCCACACCGTCCGCAGCATGCACGGCCAAGTTCGTCGCGTCGTCCAACCGGGCCTGCCGCTGATAGGCCCACGCGACAGAGTTCGAGATCATCGGCGCGAGCAACGGGTCTGACGAGTCCCCGGCGGCACCGTAAGCGCGCTCCAGCGCCGAGAGAGCAAGGTCCGTCTTACCCAAACGGATAGCCAGATGTCCGCCGAGTTGCAGCGCTTTGCCCAGTGCCGCTTGGCCGGCTGCCCTCTGCTCCGGATTCCCCACCGCAGCGAGTAGCCGAGCATCCGAGATGATGCCCGGCAGAACGTCCATGAGACGGCCGAACTCCGCCGAGTGGTACAGCGTCCACCCTTCGGCGAGTTCGGCTCTCAGGAGGGGCAGGGACAACCGCTCGACACCCGCAGGATCAACAGGCGGAGCGAACAGCGAAGGCATGATGGCGCGCCGCACGGCTACGAGTTGGGGCGGGTCGGCTTCACCGCTGGACGGAACGCCCGGCGGGTCCCCCAGAAGGGCAGTCAGCTCTACGCCGAGCCCCCTGGCGAGGGAATGCAACGTCGGCAACCGCGCACTGTGCTTCCGATGCTGCTCAAGCTTCCGAATCACGTCCACGGACACGCCGGACCGTCCGGCAAGACCCTCTTGCGTCAGGTCAGCGAACCGGCGCAGCCTCGCCATGCGGTCACCCAAGTGCTCAGTAGCCATGCCCCGAAGCTACGCCCAAACATCACGTCGGTGTCAGTGACCCGGAAACCCGTACAAGGGCCGAAGCGCCATCACGTTCCGGTCCCTGACCAGGGCGCCTCGGGGGCACTGCCCACCCCTTAACTTGGTGGTTCTCGCCCCGCATTACGGCCGTTCTACCCGGTCAGCGGCGCGCAGGGCCAGAAAAACGAGGTTGCACCCAGGGCGCGTATTTCGAGCCTGAGCCGGGATCGCTGACGGGTCTTTCGGCGGAACCTTGGAAGCGCCCTACCCCCGTCCCGGACAGCGGAAAGACCGTCCATCACGGCGGGCAGACGGCCTCTCGGAGGTACGGGCTACTTGCTCTCGTCCAGCGCCCGGTACAGCGTCGCGCGGGACACCCCGAGGGCCTTGGCAATGGCCGTGACGCTCTCGCCCTTGGCCTTCCGGGCCTTGGCCACAGCGAGCTTGTCCGTGTCCATCACCGCCGGACGGCCACCCACGCGACCCTGCGCCCTGGCAGCGTCCAGACCGGCGCGGGTCCGGTCCTTGATCAGGCTCCGCTCAAACTCCGCCATGGCGCCGACCACCTGAAGCATCACGCGACCGTCAGGCGTGTTCGGGTCGATACTCGCAAGAGCACCCGTCAGCACCTTGAAGCCGACCCCACGGGCCGCGAGAGCGTCCACCATGTTGACCAGGTCGATCAGCGAGCGAGCGAACCGGTCCAGTTTCCACACGCACAGCGTGTCCCCGGGGCGCACGTAGTCGAGAACGGCGGCAAGCTCCGGGCGGTCCATGTTCTTCCCGCTCGCCTTGTCCGTGAAGACTCGTGCGCACCCCGCTGCCGTCAGTGCATTGTGCTGCAACTGAGCTTCCTGGTCATCCGTGCTGACCCGTGCGTAACCGATGAGGTGTCCCGTGTTCGTGTTCATGACCACATCGTCTCAGAACCCGTCTCACAACACGATAGGTTTCCGGCAGGTTTTGAGACGGGTTTTGAACGCTGAGTGGAGCCCCCGGAGCGCCGATTCGACCGTCTCATAAACCATCGTTTCTGCGACGCTTCTCACTCGTCACACTGCGCCACGACTCCCCGATGTCCGCAACTGCCAGACCCGTACGGACCGGGGAGGGCAGACGCCTGACGGTGGTTCGGGTCACCCATGGGGGGTTCATCCCCTGCCCCCGCCACCCCGCTCGCGTCGACACGTGGGCGCACCGGGGTCGAAAGTGCCGAACTAACTGCCCTTTTCACCTTCTCTCTAAACGCGTTTAGTAGAAAATGAAAACAGGGTTAGGTGGCGCACTTTGGCGCACTCTGGCAACAGAGGGTAGCGAAGTGAGCGCTTCCGTGACGCTATGCAGTCAATGCTGCAACGGGGTTCCCTTCGGGCTTCCTCTCAGCCGTCGACGGGGGACGACGCATCGGGCGACGAGTGGCGGAACGGCGTGAGTCCACGGCGCCAGGAAGCTGAAGGCCCGCCACCAGGTTTCCCCGGGGGCGGGCCGTGACAGGCGCTCAGGCGTCTACAGAAGCGCTTCCTGTCGTGCGATGTCGTCCAAGATGTCCTGTCGGATCTCCTCATGCTGGTCAGGGGTCAGCGGGGCGCGTCGAGGGGGCAGTTCCTCAGCGTCACTCGCAGCGATGGCGGCAAGCTCGGCTTCTGCCATCTGCTCAGGGTCCGGTCCCCACTTGACCGACAGGCGGTCGGTCGCCTCGCGCGGGTACAGGGTCACGCGAAGATTGAGGAGCGTCAGCAGGCGCCTGCGTCCTGCCGTGTCCTCGGCCTCCCACGCCTGCCCCATCGTGCGCCCGGTCGGCACCGAGACCTCTCGGGTATCCGGGTCGTGTGCGGCCAGCAGACGGGCGTACGCGGCTTCCAGCTCCTTCGCTTTGCGCTCAAGGGTTGGCATCATCAGCGCGCCAGCGGTGGCTATGCGATCAGCCACTCGGTCGGCTTGCTCCTGAAGCTCTTCCATGTCCGCCGACAGGTCGTTGCCGCCCTCAAGGTGGACCAGGACTTCCCGCATGTTCCCGAACACGGTCAGGAAGTCGCTTTCTACCCGCTGATCGAGAGTCTCCGCGTAGATGGTGGTGTGGCCCGCCTTGCAGCGGTAGAGGGGGATGCCCTTGTCCGACGTTCCACCGTTCAGCTTGCAGCCTCGGTAACACGCCGCCATGTCGGAACACATCGGCGTGGCACGTCGCGGGGCGCGATCCTTGCCCGTGGCCAGGGCGTTCATGCGATCCCGTGCCGCCTTCAACTCCGCAGCCGACAAGATCGGGTCCGCGAACTGAACCGGCGTGATGCCATCGGCCGCCGTGATCAGCTTCCCCTTGTGGGCCCGCTGGCCGCGCAGCGTCGGGGCTTTCAGCAGCCGTCGCCACTGAGGCTCGCTGACACCGACGATCCTGGCTGTGCCGGCTACCGTTCCGCCGTTCACCAGGGTGGTTACGGCGTCCCGGATTGCCGATGCTTGCTCTGGTTCCACCTCAAGGTAGGCGGCATCGTCACGTCGCACGATGCGGTACCCGCGAGGAGCGCGCCCGGATGCCCAGCGTCCTTGCTGGCGGCGGGTGGCGTGGCCTTCCGTGATGCGGTCTTTGATCATCTCGCGTTCCCACTCGGCCAGTGCCGCGAGCACCACGGCGACCATGCGGCCGGTGGGAGTGAGTGTGTTGATCGTGCCGTCGGTGGTCGCGATCTTCACGCCGTAGTGCTCGCCCCATGCGACGAGTCGGAGGAACTCGGACACGCTGCGGGCGTACCGGTCCAGCTTCCACGCGATGACGAGATCAGGGCGAGCGGCCATGAGCGCACTCATCTGCTCTCGCGCCTCAAGCGGCTTGGCGCCGGACACCCCGGCGTCCGGGTACTCCACGGCGTCAGCAGGGTCGTACCCGTTCGCCACCAGCCACCGCCGGGCCGCCTGGCGCTGCGTTTCCAGAGATGCGGAGTCGTCCGACTCTCGCGACAACCGCAGGTAAATGGCAGTGCGCATGCCTTAGTTCCCTCCCACCCCATAAACGGGACCTCCATGTTGTCAGAGGTGCCCTCTCTTGGGCGAGTGGGACGAGGTGATGTCCGTCATCAAGCGTGCGGTGGAGGCCGTGGAGGCGCGCGCGCCCCGGGTCTCCTTCATCCTCAAGGCGGACATCCGCCCCGGCGTCACCGACGGCATCACCTCCAAGGTGGAGACGGTGGAACGCCACCTCGCGCAGGGCTGACCGGCCCCGGCCCGACCCGCCTGCATCGCGCGGACGTGTCAGACGGCATGGACGTGAACATCGGGCGGCTGAAGCACCGACAGGTACGCGGTGATGTCCTCCGGGTCACTCGTGAAGATCACCGCACTGCCGTGCTTCGCGGCGGCCAGGGCCACACAGGCGTCAACGGCGTCCGGCCGCTTCTTCGGGGGGAGTTGGGCCTCCCCGAGGACGGTACCGATTCTGCGCCAATCCGTCAGGTCGAAGCCCATCGCGCAGGCGATGCACTCTGGACGGCCCGCCCTGGTCGCGCGCATGGGCGGGGCCGAAGACCTTGCCTGTGGCACGGCACAGTCCTTGAGCGTCGTGGCCAGCGCATGTACCAGCGCCGCGTCGGGGCGCCACACCTGAGCCAGCACCGGCCCGAGGACAAGGGCCCGGTGCGGGGTCTCCTTCAGGGCTTCATGCAGGTGAACCGCCTTGGCCTTGCGGTCGGCAAGGGCGATGAGCATCCCGGTGTCGTAGACGGGAACCCTCCCCGCGTTCAAGCGGCTTTTCCGGAACGCGCACCGGGCCGGTCCGCCCCGTACACGAGGTCGAGGGCCGCTTCGACCTCCCGCCGCTCCTGCTCCGTCAGTGCCCCGGCGGCCGTGTCATCCTGCGGCGCGCCCGCAGCCTCGACTTCGGCCGCGGCGATCAAGGCGTCCACGTCCGCGAACTGCGCCTCTATGGTTTCGGTCTCCGCCATCTGCCGCGTCGCGGCGTGCACGAGATACGCGGACACGTCCAAGCCGGCTCGCTCGGCATGCCGCCTGATGCGCTCGGCCTGCTCCTGCTCAAGGCTGATGCTGATCCTGGTCTTGGCCACAGCCATAGTGTATGACGCGTATTACGCTCCGCCAAGTCTGGCTCACCCGGCCGCCACGGGTCGTTGTCGTGTACCCGGGGGTGAGCGTCTTCGCGTGTGCGGCGCCGCCGGGGGTGCGGGTGGTTACGCGCGCCAGAGCATCGAGGGCTCGGCGGCGCAGCCGGCCTGGAGTACCGGCTCCGTTTGCCCCTCGCCCGAACGTACCGAGGCGCACTTGCCGCTCTTGCGGTTGACCAACTGCCACGCCTGGGCGGACGCGTGATAGCGGAAGGTCCAGAACTGGTCCGGGAACAGGCCGTCCTCGTCCCCGCACAGGTACTGGGTGACGGGGGCGCCGTCCGTGGTGCGCGCCGCCTCTACCGACAGGCACAGGCCGCTGTGCCGGTTGTGGACCGAGTAGACGATTCCCTCGGGGCCGGCCGCCTCGGCAGTGAGCGTCCAGAACTGGGACGAGTTCTCCGCGCAGTCGCTCTGCACGAGCCCGTCGGAGGGCATCGTGGACCCGCCGTCGGGGGACAGGCACATCCCGCTGCCGGTGTTGGTCAGCCGGAACGGCGCCTTCGGTAGCGTCGGCGGGTCCTTCGGTGACCCCGGGGCGGGACCGGCCGGGGTGGGGACGGGGGAGCGGCCGCCGTCGGCCGGGGCAGCCGGCGGGGACGGGGTCGCGGGCGCCGGTGGGGGTGCGGGCCTGGACGGCCCGGCCGACGGCGGGGCGGCCGGGCTCGCCGTCGCGGGGCCCGGGCTGGTGGTGGGCGTGGGCGTGGGAACGGAGAAGGGGAGGGGGCCCGGGGGCAGCTCCCAGCGCGGCGCCGCGTTCCCGGCGGACGCGGGGGCGGCCTGCCGGGTGACGAGGACGACCGTGGCCGCGGCGGCGACGGTGGTGAGGCCGACCAGGGCGGCCGCGGCCACGGCGGCGTAGGAGAACCGGCGCGGCCGGGTCGGCACGGGCACCGGCAGGGGCGGCCCCGGTCTGTCCACGGCGCCGCTCGGCCCGCTCGGCCCGCTCGGCCCGCTCGGCCCGCTCGGCCCGAGCGGGTCGGGCAGGGCGGCCTCGGAGTCGAGGTCCGCGAAGGTGACCGCCGCCGCGGTTGCGGTGTCCGTGCGTTCCAGGACGATCCCCCCGACGTCGGCTCCGTCGTCGAGGCCGGGGGCGGCCCGGTCGCAGCCGTCCTCCCGTATCCCCTCCCACAGCCGCAGGGTTTCCGCCCGCCGGTGTTCGAGGGCGCTGCCCACCAGCGCCAGCGCGAGCGACAGCTCCGGGCCCGCGGTCGCCTCCGGCCCGGAGCCGGCGGCGGACTCCGCGCGCGCCCCGGCGTAGGCCCGCCGGGCCGCGGTCTGCACGGACCAGGCCGTGGCCAGCTGGCCGAAGGCCTCGTCCAGGTGCTCGTGCACCCGCTGCCCCAGTCGCTCCGGGGCGGGCGGCCCGACGGGTGCGGGCACCTTCAGCAGCATGGTGATGATGGCGAGCAGCCGGTTCACCAGCAGCCCCGACTCGGCCAGATCGCGCTCGGCCCGGTGCAGCGCTTCGTCCAGCGCGGGTGCGGGGGTGCGCGCCACCTCTGCGGTCAGCGCGCCGTCGTGGAGCCGCCGGGCCTGCTCCAGCATGGCCTCGCGGCCGCGCACATCGCGTACGCGGTCCCGTACCACCGTGTTGAGCCGGCCGAGCGGGATGACCCGCGCGCCGGAGCGGTACTCGCCCCACAGCGTCTTGCCGCCGCCGTAGCGCTCCGCCAGTTCACGGACCGTCAGCGAGTCGGTCATGGTCCGCAGGAAGCGCGCCAGCGCGTTGGCGGCATCCGTCTGACCCTTCATCGCCCCCTGTGGGCGGCCTGTCTTGCCCATGGTGCCCCCTGATGTCCGCGGACAACCGGGTTGTCCGCCCCGTGAGTACCCGGTGACCTGCGCAGGCCCGTTCCGGCCCGGCCGGTCAAATCCACCGCGGGGCAGCGTGTGCCCCGGACCGGCCAGGGAACAGCGGCGGCCGTCCACCGTCCACAGCCGAGTTCGCTCGGTGTCTCGAAAACGCGAGGAAGAAGGAGCGACCATGTCCCACAAACGCATCGGCGCGCTGGCCATCGGGGCCGCACTGATCGCCGGTCTTTCCCTGACGGGCCCGGTCCACGCCACCGCCACCGGCGGCCCGGTCAAGGGGTCCGAGGCCGAGGCCGCGGCACTGGCGGGTGTGAGCGTGCCCGCCCCGACCGGGGAGGCGGGACCGTCCGGGCTGCGGCACGTGACGACCAAGCCGATGGAACTGCCGGCGGGCGTCGCCGACAAGCTGCTGGCCTCCGGGGCGGCCGTCAACGCGAGCTACACGGCCTCGTTCTCGCCCAGCGGCTGGACCAGCACGGTACGGATGAACATCTTCACGGGCTCCGACGGCCACGACTACGCGTGGGGCGAGGCCTGGCTGCAGGGCGGCGGCGAGGCCCTCTACCTGGACGTCTCCCGCAACGGCGGCGCCACCTGGACGCCGTTCGTCGACTACCAGGTCCCCTCCGGGGTGTACACGCGCACCTCGTACAGCCACTACGACGGGCCCGGCTACTGGATCCGGGCCTGTGGAGCAAACCCGAGCTACGGCGACCCGTACAACAACCCCCAGTGGGGCTACAACATCGCCTGCACCGTCTGGCACTGAGCCCGTGGCCATGGGGGCGGGGCGCGTACAGGGGGGGTGCCCCGCCCCACTTGGTGGGGAATGGCCGGTTCTTGGTCACTCCTTCGCGCGGCGGGCCAGTCCCAGGGCGTAGTCGGGCCACCAGCGGCCGGCGGCGGGGCCGCCGCGGCAGGTTCCGTCGGACTCGCCGGGGCGCTTGATCCACAGGTACGCGTCCACGAGCGGGTCGCCGGTCCGGTCGGTCGGCGGGGTGCCCAGGGACCGGCCCGGCGGGTTGCACCGGGCCTGCCCGCGGTCGCCGTCCAGCGGTCCGTCGCCGTTGCGGCTGGTGTCGATGACGAAGTGCTTGCCCCGGGTGGCCCGGGAGATCCTGGCGCCGTACGCGCGGCCGGCTTCGTCGGGCTGGAAGTCGGAGACATTGAGGGAGAAGCCGTCGGCGCGCGCGAGCCCGGCCCTGTCGAGGGGCTCGACGAGTTTCGCGGGATCCGGGATCCGGGCCGGGTTGCCGGCGTCCAGGTAGACCTTGGTGTTCTTGTTCCGCTTGAGCCGGTCCACGGCCTCGGACAGCAGCCGCAAGCGCTCGTCGTGACGGTCGGCCGGGGTGCAGCCGTCGACGACGTGCGGGACGGCGTCCGGCTCCAGGATGACCAGGGCCTTGCCGTCGCCGATGCCGTCGGCGACGGCGCCGATCCACTTGCGGTACGCGGCGGCGTCGCGGGCGCCGCCCGCCGGGTGCTGCCCGCAGTCCCGGTACGGGATGTTGTGCGCGGCCAGCAGCAAGGTCCGGCCGGCCGCCCTGGCGGCGGCCCGCGCCCGGCGGATCTCCGGACCCGGGTCACCCGCCGACACCCACAGCGCCATCGGCCGGTCCGAGATCCGGCGCAGCACCTGGGCGTCGCTGTTGCGTCCCTGCGCCTCCCAGGCGGCGACCTGCCGGGCGGCGTCGCTCCGCGGGTCCACCCAGAACGGGGACTCCTGGGCCGGGCCGGCCGCCACGGGCCCCTCGGGCGGCGCGGACTGCGGCCGCGCCTTGGGGGCCGGGCCGCACCCGGGGGCGGCGGCGAGCAGCAGCGCGAGGCCGGTGGCGGCGGCGAGAGCGGTGGGGAGGGGGTGGCGGCGGGCGGCGGTGCGACGACGGCCTGGCATCCGGCTTCCTCGGGACGAAGGGTCGGGCAGCGGACCGGCATATCGTGACATAGCGGGAATGTCGGGCGAGGTCGCGACACCGTTCACCCCCGCCGGGGGCCGGGCCGGGCCCGGAGGGGGCCCGCCCGGGAGCCCGTGCTCACCGTCCGAACGCGTTGCCGGGTCGGCTGCCCGGCCAGCCCGCGCCTTGCCCCGTCGGGGCCGAGGAGTGAGACGGGGCACCCCGTCAAATGACCGCCCGGTAGGGTCGCAGACGTGCCAAAGCCGCTCAGCCTTCCCTTCGACCCCATCGCCCGCGCCGACGAGCTCTGGCAGCAGCGCTGGGGGCCGGTGCCCTCGATGGCCGCCATCACCTCGATCATGCGGGCGCACCAGATCCTGCTCGGCGAGGTCGACGCGGTGGTCAAGCCGTACGGGCTGACCTTCGCGCGGTACGAGGCGCTGGTGCTGCTGACCTTCTCCAAGGCGGGCGAGCTGCCGATGTCGAAGATCGGCGAGCGGCTGATGGTCCACCCGACCTCGGTGACGAACACGGTGGACCGCCTCGTGCGGTCCGGTCTCGTCGCCAAGCGCCCGAACCCGAACGACGGCCGCGGCACCCTCGCCTCCATCACCGACAAGGGCCGCGAGGTCGTCGAGGCGGCGACGCGGGACCTGATGGGGATCGACTTCGGCCTGGGCGCGTACGACGCCGAGGAGTGCGCGGAGATCTTCGCGCTGCTGCGGCCCCTGCGGGTCGCCGCCGACGACTTCGAAGAGGCGTAGCGGGGATCACGCCGCCCCCGTCAAGATCGCGCAAACCGGACGGCTAGGCTCGACGGCATGAAGAAGAGCGTGCTGACCCGCTACCGGGTGATGGCCTTTGCCACTGCCGTCATGCTGCTGGTGCTCTGCACCTGCATGATTTTCAAGTACGGCTTCGACAAGGGCGCGGACCTGACGTTCGTCGTGTCCCAGGCGCACGGCGTGCTCTTCATGATCTACGTGGTCTTCGCCTTCGACCTGAGCTCCAAGGCGAAGTGGCCGTTCGGCAAGATGCTGTGGGTCATGCTCTCCGGCACGATCCCGCTCGCCGCGTTCTTCGTCGAGCGCAAGGTCCGCGCCGAGATCGAGCCGCTCGTGACCGACTCCCTCGCCACCGCGAAGGCCTGAACACTCGCGTTTCACTCGACCGCGCCGCCCCCGGGGTGACTCTCCGGGGGTTGCCCATCGACATTTACTAGGACGTCCTAGTAAATTCAACGGTATGGACGCTGACGCCATCGAGGAGGGCCGCCGCCGCTGGCAGGCCCGTTACGACAAGGCCCGCAAGCGCGAGGCCGATTTCACCACGCTCTCCGGGGATGACGTCGATCCCGTCTACGGGCCCCGGCCCGGCGACTCGTACGAGGGATTCGAGCGCATCGGCTGGCCGGGGGAGTACCCCTTCACCCGCGGTCTGCACCCCACCGGGTACCGCGGCCGGACCTGGACCATCCGGCAGTTCGCCGGCTTCGGGAACGCCGAGCAGACCAACGAGCGCTACAAGATGATCCTGGCCGCCGGCGGCGGCGGGCTCTCCGTCGCCTTCGACATGCCCACCCTCATGGGGCGGGACTCCGACGACCCCCGCGCCCTCGGCGAGGTCGGGCACTGCGGGGTCGCCATCGACTCCGCCGCCGACATGGAGGTGCTGTTCAAGGACATCCCCCTCGGGGACGTCACCACCTCCATGACCATCTCCGGGCCCGCCGTGCCCGCCTTCTGCATGTACCTCGTCGCCGCCGAGCGGCAGGGAGTCGACCCGGCCGTCCTCAACGGGACGCTCCAGACCGACATCTTCAAGGAGTACATCGCCCAGAAGGAGTGGCTCTTCGAGCCCGAGCCGCACCTGCGCCTCATCGGCGACCTCATGGAGTACTGCGCCGCCGGCATCCCGGCGTACAAGCCGCTCTCCGTCTCCGGCTACCACATCCGCGAGGCCGGGGCCACGGCCGCGCAGGAGCTCGCCTACACCCTCGCCGACGGCTTCGGGTACGTGGAACTCGGCCTCTCCCGCGGGCTGGACGTGGACCACTTCGCGTCCGGGCTCTCCTTCTTCTTCGACGCGCACCTCGACTTCTTCGAGGAGATCGCCAAGTTCCGTGCCGCGCGCCGGATCTGGGCCCGCTGGATGAAGGAGGTGTACGGGGCGAAGTCCGAGAAGACGATGTGGCTGCGCTTCCACACCCAGACCGCCGGTGTCTCCCTCACCGCGCAGCAGCCGTACAACAACGTCGTGCGCACCGCCGTGGAGGCCCTCGCGGCCGTCCTGGGCGGCACGAACTCCCTGCACACCAACGCCCTCGACGAGACCCTCGCCCTGCCGAGCGAGCAGGCCGCCGAGATCGCCCTGCGCACGCAGCAGGTGCTGATGGAGGAGACCGGCGTGGCCAATGTGGCCGACCCGCTGGGCGGTTCCTGGTACGTCGAGCAGCTCACCGACCGCATCGAGGCGGACGCGGAGAAGATCTTCGAGCAGATCAAGGAGCGCGGGCTGCGCGCCCACCCGAACGGGCAGCACCCGATCGGGCCGGTCACCTCGGGCATCCTGCGCGGCATCGAGGACGGCTGGTTCACCGGGGAGATCGCCGAGTCGGCCTTCCAGTACCAGCGTTCGCTCGAGAAGGGCGACAAGCGGGTCGTCGGCGTCAACGTCCACCACGGATCGGTCACCGGGGACCTGGAGATCCTCCGGGTCAGCCACGAGGTGGAGCGGGTCCAGGTCCGCGAACTGGCCGAGCGCAAGGGCCGGCGCGACGACGCCAAGGTCAAGGCGGCGCTGACGGCGATGCTCGACGCGGCGCGGGACGGCTCGAACATGATCCCGGCGATGCTCGACGCGGCGCGCGCCGAGGCCACGATGGGCGAGATCTGCAACGTCCTGCGCGACGAGTGGGGCACGTACACGGAGCCGCCCGGCTTCTAGTGCTGCGACCGCAGCCCGGCACCGCGAGGCCGGTCATGCCCCCGTACGGTGGCGGCATGACCGGCCTTGCTGTTCCCGTACGCGGTGTGAGCGCGCGCGTGGTGACGAACGAGGGCGGCTGCGGGGGTACTGCCCCGCTGGGCCGAGGCGCCGTCAGGCCGCCGGGGCCGGGCCGCGCAGGCCGTGCATCAGGAGGGTCGTGAAGGTGGCGACCCAGAGTTCGTCGACCGGTTCGCAGCTGACCAGGGCGCGGTGGACCACCGTGCCCGCGATGACGTCGAAGATCAGGTCCGTGGTGCGGCCCGCGAGGGACTCGTCCTCCTCGTACGGGAGTTCGCCGCGGGCCTGCGCCCGCTCGCGGCCCAGTACGACGAGACGTTTCTGCCGGTCCACGATCGCCGACCGGATCCGGTCGCGCAGCGCCTCGTCCCGGGTGGACTCCGCGACCACCGCCATCAGGGCCGTACGGGCCTCCGGGCGCCGCAGCAGCTCCGCGAACCGCAGGACCACGTACTCGATGTCCGCCTCCAGGGAGCCCCGGTCGGGCAGTTCGAGGGAGTCGAAGAGCTCCGCCACCGCGTCCACGACCAGCTCGTTCTTGCCCGCCCAGCGCCGGTAGAGGGTGGTCTTCGCGACCCCGGCCCGCGCCGAGACGTCGCCCATCGTCAGCTTCGACCAGCCCAGCTCCACCAGCGCGTCGCGCGTGGCCGCGAGGATCGCGGCGTCCGCCGCCGCACTGCGCGGACGGCCGGTGCGGCCGCCGGGCGGGGTGGGGGTGGGGCCTGAGCTGGGGTTGCGCATGGCCGAGACCATACCCGCCGGTAGCGGAACCGCCCGGACCCCTGAAGGTGTGGTTCAGATCACGGATCGGATCGCGGGGCGCCGAGGGGCGAAGGGAGTTACGCTACGGGTCGTAGCGTAAGAGCGACAACCACGCGAGCTACCGGCGCCAGGTGGGGACCAGGCGCCACACAGCAA
The DNA here is from genome assembly GCF_042736805.1 of Streptomyces sp. NPDC060031. Lineage (NCBI taxonomy): Bacteria > Bacillati > Actinomycetota > Actinomycetes > Kitasatosporales > Streptomycetaceae > Streptomyces > Streptomyces sp. NPDC060031. The sequence goes on along the minus strand of NZ_JBHWVM010000047.1, from coordinate 44,094 downwards.
GAAGGTTGGGTCCGATTCGGCCGATCTTTTTCGTCGGTGCGCGCACACGGGGGAGGATGTACGCATGCAGCCCAGAAACATGTCCATGAGCGGCGTCGTAGACCTCGCCGCGGTGAAGGCGGCCGGCGAGGCCAAGGCGAAGGCCGAGCAGGCGCGCGCGGAGGCGGCCCGGCAGGCCGCCCAGGGCGGCGCCCCCGCCTCCCCCGGCGCGCTGCCGCCGTCCGCCCTCGTCGTCGACGTAGACGAGGCCGGTTTTGAACGCGATGTCCTCCAGCTCTCCGCGGAGGTCCCGGTAGTCCTCGACTTCTGGGCCGAGTGGTGCGAGCCGTGCAAGCAGCTCAGCCCCCTGCTGGAGCGCCTGACCGTCGAGGCGAACGGCCGCCTCGTGCTGGCCAAGGTCGACGTCGACGCCAACCAGATGCTGATGCAGCAGTTCGGGATCCAGGGCATTCCGGCCGTCTTCGCCGTGGTCGCGGGCCAGGTCCTGCCGCTGTTCCAGGGCGTGGCCCCCGAGCAGGAGATCCGCGCGACGCTGGCCCAGCTGGTCCAGGTCGCGGAGGAGCGCTTCGGGATCATCGGCATCGAGGTCGACCCGAGCGCCGAGGCGCCGGCCGCCCCGGCCGCCGAGGCCGAGGCCCCGGCGGGCCCGTACGACGCGCTGCTGGAGGCGGCCGTCGTCGCGCTCGACGCCGGTGACCTGGGCGGCGCGGTGCAGGCGTACAAGAACGTACTGGCCGACGACCCGGCGAACACCGAGGCGAGGCTGGGCCTGTCCCAGGCCGAACTCCTCGCCCGCGTCCAGCACATGAACCCGCAGACGGTGCGCGCCGAGGCGGCCGAGAAGCCGCGCGACCCGGCGGCGCAGATCGCTGCGGCGGACCTGGATCTGGTCGGCGGCCACGTGGAGGACGCCTTCGGGCGCCTGGTGGACACCGTCCGTGTGACGTTCGGTGAGGACCGCGACGCCGTACGGGTGCGGCTGCTGGAGCTGTTCGAGGTCATCGGGGCGGACGATCCGCGGGTGTCGGCGGCGCGCACGGCGCTGGCGCGGGTGCTGTTCTAGAGGCGCCGTCGAGAGGCGCCCCGTGGGCCGGTGGACCACCGGCGATTTGTTGACACGAAGCCCAACAGCGGTCGCACTTTGCCAAAACTTGGTAATTGCGGCCGCTGTTACTCGCAGTAAATCGAACCCCGTGAACTGTCCGGTGTGTTCACTCTTCCGCCGATCTGTCGTGGCCTTCGGTGACACCCTGTGTTGCTGCCCGACGTCAGTGGGTCTTACGTAGGTTATCTGGCCGTTACCCGCCAGTAACGAACCCCCTTGTGCCCCGGCCGGTAATGGACCACGATCGGCGACGCTCGGTCCTTCCCGCAGAGCCGCTCACTCGGAGCCGCGGTGGAGGGTCCCCACCGAGCCGGCCGGTGGCAGTGGCACCGGCCGTGGGACAGGGGGGTCTCCGCCGCACGGCGGGGCCTGTCCTCCAGGTTGCGCGAACGCGTGGCCAAGTGGTTGTCGCTCGGGGGTGATCGCCGGTGTACCGGACGCGGCCAGGCCGCGGCTCGGCCGCCTGCGCTTCTTCCCGAGGACGTAGCACTTCTCCCATCCCAGGACGGGCACGGCCCGGACCGGAGATGTACGTCCGAGAAGGAGGAACGAAAATGAGTTCTCAGGTTCGTGGTGGGACCAGATGGAAGCGCTTCGCGCTCGTCATGGTGCCGAGCATCGCGGCCACGGCCGCGGTCGGTGTGGGTCTGGCGCAGGGTGCCCTCGCGGCGTCCTTCAGCGTCTCCGGCCAGGACTTCAAGGTCAGCGCCGAGAAGCTCGACGGTGACAACCTGATCCAGTACGGCAGCGTCACCAAGGGCAAGGACCTCAAGGGCCCCGGCGACGTGTACCACCCGGTCACCATCTCCGGGTTCAGCCACGCCGAGATCACCAACATGTGCCAGTCGCTGGTGACGCCGACTCCGCTCGGCAACATCACGCTCCAGCTGCGCACGGGCAACAAGGGCAAGCCGGCGGTCGCGGACAACATCTACCTGGATGTTGCCGAGCTCGACGCCGACGCCGAGTTCACCGACCTCGACATCGGTGTCGCGGTGGGCGACGGCAGCCACACCACCAAGCCGCAGGCCGGCACGGTGTCCAACGGTGCGCTGTTCTCGCAGCGCGCCAAGAAGGCGGTCCTCACCAACGTCAAGCAGAAGGCATGGGCGACGACGGCGGGCACCTTCAAGCTGCCCGACCTCAAGCTGCGCCTGCTCGGCGGCGACCAGCCGTGCTACCAGGACATCAAGGACTGAATCCGTCCCGGTGCATGACCGGACAGGCGGGCGGTGGTGAGAGCCGACGCCCGCCCGCCCGTCCGGGCTTCACAGACTTCTCCGTACCACCGTTTCCAGGGAGCTGTTGTCCATGAACCACCAGGCCCCGGTCTACGTGCGCGCCGAAGATGACGCCTTGCTCACCGCTGCGTACTACCACTTCCATGCCTGGAGTGGTCGCCGTCCCTTCTGGGCCGGGTTGTTCACGCTCTTCGGTGGTATCCCGATCATGTACTTCCCGTACGCGGACCTCCGGCTCGGCAACGTCACCTTCGCGATGGCGACGACGGCCGGTTCCGGTTCGCTGATCATCGGCATCCTCCTGGTCACGCTGGGCCTGGCCCTGTGGTTCCAGCAGGGCGCCCGGGTCTTCGCCGGGGTCGCCGCGATCCTGCTGGCCCTGGTGTCCCTGCCGATGTCCAACCTCGGCGGTTTCTTCATGGGCTTCACCGGGGCCATGATCGGCGGCGCACTCGCGCTGGCGTGGGTCCCCGCCAGGCCGGTGGACGAGACGGTACGGGCCGACGGGGCGGACAAGGCCGAGGCGATGGCGGGATACCCGGGCATCCCCGGGCCCCGTGGCACGGAGACGGCATACGCGAGCGAGACGACTGCCCACGCCGATGGCGGGAGGAACAGTGCGGGGTGACGAGACGCAGCGGGGTGTGGCCCCAGGCGCAGAGTCCCGTGAGAGAAAGGGTCCGCGGCACGCGGCGCCCAGGAAGTCGCTGCTGACCAAGATCCAGATACCCGTCGGCAAGACGATGGCGCTGGCGGCCATGCCGACGGCGGTCTTCGTCGGGATGGGCATGGCGCCCAAGCTCGCCATGGCCGACGACAAGGAGATCCCCTTCGCGCCCGGACCGTGCGTGACGCGGTCCGACGAGCCCGCGGAAGCGGACACCGCGACGCCGTCGCCCTCGAAGTCCCCTTCGAAGACGCCGTCGCCGAGTGCCTCGCCCACCGCGACCCCCTCGCCGGGTGTGACCCCGTCGGCGTCGAAGCCGGTGTCGGCGTCGGCCGAGAAGCCCGCGCAGAAGCCGGCGGCCAAGCCCGCCGAACAGCCGGCGGCGAAGCAGGCGGCTCCGGTCGCCCCCGTCGCCCCGTCGGCGTCCAAGACCGTGAACCCGCTGGACCCGCTGGGTGTCGGCGACAAGCTCAAGGGTCTCCTCGACGAGCTCGGCAAGCCCCTGACGGGCGCGGGGACGGCGGCCGCCCCGGCGCCCGCGACCCCGTCCAAGCCTGCCGCCACGCCCGCCCCCGAACCGTCGGCGGACGCGATCCGCGATGCGGCGAAGAAGGCCGGGGCCGAGGTCTCGGAGCTGTCCAAGGAGGTCAAGGACACCGCCACGACCCCCAAGGACGAAACGGGCAAGACCGCCGACGACACGGCGGACGACAAGGCCGAGGACGCGTCGGACGACAAGGCCGAGGACGCGTCGGACGACAAGGCCGACGACGCCGAGCCCACGCCCGGGGCCTCGAAGGACGCGGACGGGAAGGAACCCTTCCCCTGCCCGACCTACGACGCCAAGGCGCTGGCCGACGCCGAGCTGGAGCCGGGCATCCCGCTCCTGCCCGACGACCCCTGGTACCTCAACAGCTCGCTGCTGGCCCTCTACGGCCTGGACTACCACGGCATCGTCGAGGTGAAGACCGCCGGCGGCAAGACCAAGAAGGTCCTGAAGTTCACGGCGGACTCGCTGGACATCAAGGACCTGTACCAAACGGTCGGCAAGGAGGGGAAGGTCGCCCACCTGAAGTCCCGTCCGGGCTCCACGTCCAAGATCCGCGGCGCCACGGTGACCATGTACACGGAGAGCCTCAAGGGCAACCTCTTCGGCCTGATCCCGATCGAGTTCACCCCGAACAGCCCGCCGCCCCTGAACGTTCCCTTCGCGTTCTTCACGAACGTCAAGGTCGTCCAGGCCGGCCAGTTCGGCGGCACGCTCACCGTCCCGGGCCTCAAGAACTACATCGGCCCGCCGGAGTAGTCCCCGCTCACCCGCCTTTCCGACGGCCCGTCCCCCTCGCCGGGGGACGGGCCGTCGGCGTCGTGACCCACAGGTAACTCATAGGATCTTCACAGCAGTTGATGTCTCGACTAGCGTGAAGACGCCGCCGTCACAGACGCGGCGCGCGGCAGTCCACGGGGGGACTCACGAGTACTTCGGTGTGCCCATGGCATGCCTGCGCTCGTGACGTCCTTAAGGATCCGCACTTTCATGCTGCACACCATGAACCGCTCGGTGCGCCGGGCGGTGATCTGCGCGATCGGCCTGGTGCTGGCCGCCGTCGCGGTGGGGGTGTCCGGAGCCGCGCCGCCGCTCTGGACCGGCCGGACCGAGAACGCGGCGGCCACCGGAGCCCAGTCCGCGGGCCCCCTCAAGACCTTCCCGCTGTTCACCCGCGGCAGCGGCAAGCTCCGCGCGTACGAGGCGAACGGCGCCGGCGGCCTCAAGGCCGGTTTCGATCTGGGCGGCGGGTTCGGTGACGCGACCGCGCTCGCGGCGGCCAACGTCTCGGAGGGCGGCAGGGGCAACGACCTGTACCACCGGATGAACAACTCCCTGTACTACACCGCCGAGCACGGGAACGACACCAAGCTCATCGGCGGCGGCTGGGACATCTACAACCTGATCGTCTCCGTCGGCAACATGGGCGGCACGTCGGGCCCCGACCTCGTCGGCCGGGACGAGGCCGGAGCCCTGTGGCTCTACCCGGGCAACCCCGACGGCACCCTGGCCGCCCGCGTCAGGATCGGATCGGGCGGCTGGAACGCGATGACCGCGCTCGCGGGCCGCGGCGACTACACGGGCGACGGCAAGGCCGATCTGCTCGCCCGCCACAGCGACGGCAACCTCTACCTCTACCCGGGTACCGGCACTGCCGTCGCCGACGGCGCGCTGGGCACCCGTATCGCCCTCGGTACGGGCTGGAACGCGTACAAGGCGCTCGTGTCGGCCGGTGACACCGACGGCGACGGCAAGACCGATCTGATCGCCAGCGAGCCCTCGGGCGCGCTGTGGCTGTTCAAGGGCACCGGCAAAGCCGCCGCTCCCTTCGCCCCCCGCGTGCAGATCGGCACCTCCGGCTGGGCCGCCTTCGACGTCCTCTTCTGAACAGAACGGCTGATATCGGTATGCGCGAGAACGCACCGCCGCCCAGACGCCGTCGCACCGGCGCCTGGACGCGTTTCCTCACCACCACCGCCGTGGCCACGGCCGCCGCGGTCACCTTCACCGGCAGCGGCATCCAGCCGCCCGCCGACTCCCTGGACACGGCCCGCCCCGCCGCGGCCACCGGGTACGACCTGAACGACGCCAAGAAGATCCGCGACGCGCAGTGCCTGCTCGGCAACGTCCTGCGCAAGGGCGGCGCGGAGATGAAGGCCGTGGCCCGGGCCGGGCTGAACGGCACGGAGGGCGAGCTGCTCGCCGCCGCCGCCCCGAACTACTGGGAGACCACCCCGCTGGCTGCGGCGTACGACAAGGACCACGCCGCCGCCGACGCGAAGTTCGCCGAGATGGAGGAGCGCAACAAGGCCTGGCAGGCCTCGCTCTACATGCTCGACACCCCGCCCGGCTACACGTACACCGGCTTCCAGTGGCCGCCGAACCCGAGCATCTTCACCGAGACGGGCTTCGCCGGCTGGATCGCCGACCGCTTCTGGACCGGCGAGAGCGATCACTACGGGGATCCGCACCCGCTCGCCAGCAAGGAGTCCGTGGACGCCGTCACGGCGATCGCGAACGCCCGCTACTACCCGTCGGGGTCCTATGAGGACCGCTCGGCGTGGGAGTGGGACATGCAGCGCAGCCACGCCATGTACGCGGACGACGCGCGCATGTTCCTGGAGAACGGCGGCTTCCCGACGGCGGCGCCCGAGCCGGACACCATGGAGTTCCGGGTCGACGTCGAGAACCTCAAGGCCCGCTTCGCCTCCTGCGCCACCAGCAACCCGGTGGATCCCCACCAGGTGCTGACGGCCGAGGTGGCCGTGGCCTCGCAGGAGTGGCAGAACGAGATCGCCGGCCAGCGCACGCAGCGCGACACCATCCTCGGCGCGGAGCAGGCCGCCTCGAAGGACCTCCAGACCGCGGCGCAGGCGATGGCCGAGGCCCTGGGCCAGTCGATGATCGCGAGCCGGCTCGCGGACTGGGAAGCGCACTTCCTGAAGGTCCCGGCCGGCAGCGGACGCCCGGCCGCCTCCGAGTTCACCAAGGCCCGCACCTGGATCGAGCAGGCCAAGGCACGCGCCACCGGGCGGCTGTACGTCGCTTCGCGCGCGGCCGAGGACGCGCAGGCCCAGGCCGCGATCGTCACCGCCGCGCAGACGGAGGCGTACCAGCTCGCCGACCAGGCGGGTCTGCCCCGCGGCCGCGGACTGCTCTACGGCCAGCAGGCGGCGCAGATCACCAAGGCGTCCGCCGCGGCCGCCCTGGCCGCGGCCAAGGCGACCGAGACGGCGCTGAACGCGACCCGGGCCTCGGCCGCCGACAGCAAGACCCTGAACTCGCTGGCGATGACCCAGGCCCACGCCTCGAAGGCCGAGTTCCGCCGCAAGGCGGCGCAGGAGGCCGAGGCGCAGGCCAAGGCGGCCGCCGAAGGAGCCGCCGCCCAGGCGGTGAAGGCGGCCGAGAACGCGGCGAAGGCCAAGGCGGCCCAGATCAAGGCCGCCGAGGCCGAGACCACCGCCAAGAACGCTGCGGCCGACGCCAAAGCCAAGCGGGAGAAGGCCGAGGCCGAGCGCGACTACGCCAAGTCCCAGAAGGAACTGGCGGAGTCGGAACGCGGCAAGGCCGCGGCGGCCGAGTCCACCGCGCAGGACCAGCGCCGGATCGCGGCCGAGAAGCTCACCGCCACCCAGGCGGCCGGCCGTACGGCCGGCGAGCAGAAGGACGCCGCCCTCAAGGCCGAGCAGGACGCGGTCTCCGCCCGTGACGACGCCATCGACGCCGAGACCCGGCGCGACGCGCTGAACGCCCAGGCGGCCGCGGCGGAGTCCCAGGCCGCCGCGGACGAGGGCACCTCGGCGGCCGGGGCCTCCCGCGCCGCCGCGACCAAGGCCCGCTCCGAGGCCAACGACGCCACGAGCGCGGCCACCGCCGCCCGCGCGGCCGCGAACGCGGCCACCACGGCGGCGTCCAACGCGCGCGCCGCGGCCACCCGGGCCGAAGGGGCCGCGAAGCGGGCCCAGTCGGCGGCGGACCAGGCCAAGGCCGACGTCGCCATCACCGACGCGGCCGTCACCAAGGCGCACGCGGCCGCCGCCGAGGCGATCGACGCCTCGTGGCAGGCGAGCTGGAACGCGATCACCGCCAAGGCCCAGGCCGACACGGCCAAGGCGAACGCGGCGAAGGCGAAGGCCGACGCGAGCGTGGCGCGCACCGAGGCGCTCGCCGCGGGCGCCGAGTCGATCCGCACGGCCGGGTTCGCCTACGCGACGGCACAGGCGGCCGCGGCCGCCCGCGATTCGGCGGCGCAGGTGATCAAGCCGGCCAACGACGCCATCGAGATGGGCTCCCCGTACAAGGAGACCGACGCGTCGGCGGGCCTCGCGGTGCTCACGGGCCAGGCGGCGAAGACCGCGGCCGAACGCCAGGCGGCCGTGGCCCAGGCCAAGTCCGACCAGGCCGCCAAGGCCGCGGCGGAGGCCAAGGCGCTGGCCGCCAAGGCCGACGCGGACGCGAAGGCCGCGGCGGAGGCGGCCGCCTCGGCGGCGGACTGGGCGGCGAAGGCGGCCAAGTCGGCCGCGGCGGCCCAGGCGTCGGCGAACCAGGCCGCGGCCTCCGCGAAGGCCGCGAAGGCGTCCGAGGCCAAGACGGTCACCTACCACGAGCAGGCGACCGAGGACGCGGCTGCCGCCCAGTCGGCGGCCACCACGGCCGACGGATACGCGAACGCGGCCGATTCCGCGGCCACCGACGCGGAGCGGGACGCGGCATCCGCCCGCACTGCCGCGGCGGGAGCCGAGGCCGACGCGGGCGCCGCCCGCGGCATCGCCACCCAGGCGGAGAAGGACGCGACCACCGCCGAGGCGGCGGCCGCACGCGCCCAGGAGGCCGCCGACCAGGCCCAGGTGATCGCCAAGGAATCCGAGAGCTGGAAGGCCGAGGAGAAGACGGCCAAGAGCGCGGCCGTCTCGGACCAGGGACAGGGCGTCACGGGCGAGGGCGTCGTCTGGGTCGCCAGTCTCAAGGACGCTCCGGAGCCGATCAGCGACTGCGTCGGCACCGGCGGCTGCGACATCACCTTCCGCCACCACGTCACCGGCACGGTGGTCTACCTGCTGTTGATGTGCGACCTGCCGGAGGTGCCGCTCGGCGACTGCATCGGCAACATCTCCTCCGAGTACCTGACGCAGGTGCCGATCGACGTCTCCAAGGACAAGGTCGAGCACATCGCGGGCCGGGACCTCGCCGAGGCGGCCATCAAGGGGATCGTCCACGCGCTGCTCGACGACATCAAGGGCTGCTTCTGGGACCTCCAGCTGTCCAGCTGCGCCTGGGTCGCCGCGGAGTTCGCGATCCCGGGGATCCTCGGCCTGCTCTGCAAGGCCGTGGTGGGGATGCGGGCCGCGATCAGGGCCGGGCGCGCCCTGGCGGCGTTCGAGGCGGAGATGGCCTCACTGGGCGCCTCCGCGGCCGCCATCAAGAACGTGACCGGCGGGCTGAAGGTGTCCGAGCTCGTCGCCGCGGAGATGAAGAAGGCCCTGAACGTCGGCAAGATCAGGGGGCTGAACAACAAGGCTCTGGGCGAGAAGCTCTGGGACAACACCACCGGCAAGGGACCGATCAACGCCGAGGGCGCCTACGAGATGATGAACGTCAAGCATCTCGCCGACGTCAAGAAGCTGTTCAGCAAGGCCGAGATCACCACCGTGCGCGACGCGTACGCGGAGGTCCACCGGCTCCGTCCGTACCACCCGACCGCCAACCCCACGGGCAACAAGAGCGCCGGCCCCCGGGCGGACCTGATGGACTGGCTCCTCCAGCACTGGGACGATGTGCCATGAGAACTCGCTTCTACGCCGACCGGCACGAACCGCTGACGGTCCACTTCGAGATCATCGGCGGTGAGCGCGTCATCGGTCCGGGCGACTGGATCGACGTCGAATTCGCCGAGTCCGAGACACCGAGCTCGGTCCAGCCGATGGGCGGCGTCCTGATCCTGACCCAGGAGGGCGACGGCTCCATGCGGGTCTGGGACTCCTCGGGCCGGGAGATCGATCCCGGCGGCGAGTGACCGGATGAACAAGCCGAGGGCGGCACCCCGATCCGATCGGGGTGCCGCCCTCGGCCCGTGTGCGGCGGAGCCGGTCAGGCGGTGCGTGGGGGCACCTCCCAGCGGTAGCCGGGGGAGTCAGTCGCGGGAGCCGCCGACCAGGTGGTGGACGCGGACCATGTTGGTCGTGCCCGGGACGCCGGGGGGCGATCCGGCCGTGATGATCATGGTGTCGCCCTGGTTGTAGCGCTTGAGCTTGAGCAGCTCCGCGTCCACGAGGTCGACCATCGCGTCCGTGTTGTCCACGTGCGGGACGACGTAGGACTCGACGCCCCAGCTCAGGGTGAGCTGGTTGCGGGTGCCGGCGTCGGTGGTGAAGGCCAGGATCGGCTGGGACGCGCGGTAGCGCGAGAGCCGGCGGGCGGTGTCACCGGACTGGGTGAAGGCGACGAGCGACTTCGCGTCCAGGAAGTCGGCGATCTCGCAGGCCGCGCGGGCGACGGAGCCGCCCTGGGTACGGGGCTTCTTGCCCGGGACCAGCGGCTGCAGGCCCTTGGAGAGGAGCTCCTCCTCGGCCGCCGCGACGATCTTCGACATCGTCTTGACGGTCTCGATCGGGTAGGCGCCCACCGAGGACTCGGCCGACAGCATGACCGCGTCCGCGCCGTCGAGGATGGCGTTGGCGACGTCGGACGCCTCCGCGCGCGTCGGGCGCGAGTTGGTGATCATCGACTCCATCATCTGGGTCGCGACGATCACCGGCTTGGCGTTGCGGCGGCACATCTCGATGAGCCGCTTCTGGACCATCGGGACCTTTTCGAGCGGGTACTCGACGGCCAGGTCACCACGGGCCACCATGACCGCGTCGAAGGCGTCGACGACGGCCTCCATGTTGGCGACGGCCTGCGGCTTCTCGACCTTGGCGATGACGGGGACCCGGCGGCCCTCCTCGTCCATGACCTTGTGGACGTCCTTGACGTCGTTGGCGTCGCGCACGAAGGACAGGGCGACCATGTCGCAGCCCATCCGCAGGGCGAAGCGCAGGTCGTCGATGTCCTTCTCGGAGAGGGCGGGGACGTTGACGGCCGCACCCGGCAGGTTGATGCCCTTGTGGTCCGAGATGACACCGCCCTCGATGACGATGGTCTTGACCCGGGGGCCCTCGACCGCGGTCACCCGGAGCTCGACGTTGCCGTCGTTGATCAGGATTTGGTCGCCCTTGGAGACGTCACCCGGCAGGCCCTTGTAGGTGGTGCCGCAGATGGACTTGTCGCCCGGGACGTCCTCGGTGGTGATGGTGAACTCGTCACCGCGCACCAGCTCGACGGGACCCTCGGCGAAGGTCTCCAGACGGATCTTCGGGCCCTGGAGGTCGGCGAGGACGCCGACGGCGCGCCCGGTGTCCTCGGAGACCTGCCGGACGCGGTCGTACCGCTCCTGGTGTTCTGCCTGGGATCCGTGGCTGAAGTTGAATCGGGCCACGTTCATACCTGCCTCGATGAGCGCTTTCAGCTGCTCATACGAGTCGACGGCGGGGCCCAGCGTGCAGACGATTTTGGAACGGCGCATGGAGCGGATCCTATCGGTTTGTTTCGTAGCGGAATATTCCGTCTGGCGGAAAGTCCAAAGTGACTAGCCGGTAACCAATTCGTACGCCTGGGCGGCGATCTCCAGTTCCTCATCGGTCGGGACCACGGCGACGGCCACCCGGGAGTGTTCCGCCGAGACCAGCCGCGGCTCGGGGGAGCGCACCGCGTTGGCCTCCGGGTCCAGGACGATGCCCAGCTCCGCCAGGCCGTCCAGAGCGGCCTCGCGGACCTGGTGGGCGTTCTCGCCGACCCCGGCCGTGAACGCCACCGCGTCCACCCTGCCGAGCACCGCCGTGTAGGCCCCGATGTACTTCTTCAGCCGGTGGATGTACGTCGCGAAGGCGAGGCTCGCCGCCTCGTCGCCCTCGCCCGCCCGCCGCAGTACCTCGCGCATGTCGTTGTCGCCGCACATGCCCAGCAGACCGCTCTTCTTGTTCAGGAGCGAATCGATCTCATCCACCGAGAGGCCGCCCACCCGGGCGAGGTGGAAGATGACCGCCGGGTCGAGGTCGCCCGAACGGGTACCCATGACCAGCCCCTCCAGCGGCGTCAGGCCCATGGACGTGTCCACGCACACGCCGCCCCGGACCGCCGAGGCGGAGGCACCGTTGCCCAGGTGCAGCACGATCACGTTGACCTCCCCGGGCGTCTTGCCGAGCAGCCCGGCCGTCGCCCGGGAGACGTACGCGTGGGAGGTGCCGTGGAAGCCGTACCGTCGGACGGAGTACTTGTCCGCGGTCGCGGCGTCGATCGCGTACCGGGCCGCGTACTCGGGCATCGTCGAGTGGAACGCCGTGTCGAAGACGGCGACCTGCGGGATGTCGCCGCGCAGCGAGCGCGCCACCTCGATCCCCGTGACGTTCGCCGGGTTGTGCAGCGGAGCCAGGGGGATCAGGTTCCGGATCTCCGCCAGCACCTCGTCGTCGATCACGGTCGGCCGGGTGAACCGGGTCCCGCCGTGCACCACCCGGTGGCCCACGGCGGCCAGTTCGGGGGAGTCCAGCCCCATCCCGTCGGCGGCGAGCTCCGCGGCCACGGCCTTCAGCGCGGCCTCGTGGTCCGCGATCGGGCCGAGCCGCTCCCGCTTGCCGCCGACGGCCCCGGCGGCCCCGGCGGCACCGGTGTCGGCCAGTCGCTCGTGCACGAGCCGGGAGGTCTCCTCGCCGATCCGCTCCACCAGGCCGACGGCGAGGCGGGACCGGTCCGCCATGTCGAGGAGCTGGTACTTCACCGACGAGGAGCCGGAGTTGAGGACGAGTACGCGCGATGCGGTCACGATGGGGTCTTTCCTGTTCGCAGTCGGTCGGTCGGGGGAGGTCGGTCAGGCGGTGCGCGCCGGTGCGCCCTGCGCCTGGATCGCGGTGATCGCCACGGTGGTGACGATGTCCTGCACCAGCGCGCCGCGCGAGAGGTCGTTGACGGGCTTGCGCAGACCCTGGAGCACCGGGCCGACCGCGACGGCGCCCGCCGAGCGCTGCACGGCCTTGTACGTGTTGTTGCCGGTGTTGAGGTCCGGGAAGATCAGCACGGTGGCGCGGCCGGCCACCTCCGACCCGGGCAGCTTGGTCGCGGCGACCGAGGGCTCCACGGCGGCGTCGTACTGGATCGGGCCCTCGATCAGCAGGTCGGGACGCTGCTCGCGGACGATCTCGGTGGCCTTGCGGACCTTGTCCACGTCCGCGCCGGTGCCGGAGGTGCCGGTCGAGTACGAGAGCATCGCGATCCGCGGCTCGACCCCGAAGGCGGCCGCGGTGGCGGCCGACTGGATGGCGATGTCGGCGAGCTGCTCGGCGCCCGGGTCCGGGTTGACCGCGCAGTCCCCGTAGACCAGGACCTGGTCGGCCAGGCACATGAAGAAGACCGAGGAGACGATGGAGGCCTCGGGCTTGGTCTTGATGATCTCGAAGGCCGGCCGGATGGTGGCGGCGGTGGAGTGCACCGAACCGGAGACCATGCCGTCGGCGAGGCCCTCCTGGACCATCAGGGTGCCGAAGTAGTTGACGTCGGTGACCACGTCGTGGGCCAGCTCGACGGTCATGCCCTTGTGGGCGCGGGCCTTGGCGTAGTACTCGGCGAATCGTTCCCGCAGCGGGGAGGTCGCCGGGTCGATGAGCTGGGCGCCCGAGATGTCGATGCCGAGGTCGGCGGCCTTCTTCAGGATCGCCGCCTCCTCGCCCAGCAGCGTCAGGTCGCAGACCCCGCGGCGCAGCACCACGTCCGCCGCGCGCAGCACGCGGTCCTCGGTGCCCTCGGGCAGGACCACCCGGCGGCGCTCGGAGCGGGCCTGCTCCAGCAGCTCGTGCTCGAACATCATCGGGGTGACGCGCTCGGAGCGGGCCACCGACAGCAGGTCGCGCAGCTCGGCGGTGTCCACGTGCCGCTCGAACAGGCCGAGCGCGGTCTCCAGCTTGCGCGGGGTGGCCGAGTTCAACCGGCTCTGCAGCGAGGAGAGTTCGGCGGCGGTCGGGAAGCTGTTGCCGGCCACCGAAACGACCGGGGTGCCCGGCGCCAGCTTCGAGGCCAGCGTCAGGATGTCCTTGCTCGGGCGCTCGTTCAGGGTCAGCAGCACACCGGCGATCGGCGGGGTGCCGGAGGTGTGCGCGGCGAGCGCGCCGATGACCAGGTCCGAGCGGTCCCCGGGGGTGACGACCAGACAGCCCGGGGTCAGGGCGTTCAGGAAGTTCGGCAGCATCGCCCCGCCGAAGACGAAGTCCAGGGCGTCGCGGGCCAGCCCGGCCTCGTCGCCGAGGAGCACCTCGCCGCCGAGCGCCCGGGTGATCTGGGCGACGGTCGGGGCGGACAGCGACTTGTCGTCCGGCAGCACGTAGCAGGGCACGGGCAGCCGGGCGGCCAGGCGCTCGGCTATCACCTCGCGGTCCTCGTCGGCCACCCGGTTGACGACCATCGCGACGACGTGGCAGCCCAGGCTCTCGTACGCCCGGTAGGCGTTGCGGGCCTCGGCGCGCACGGCCTCGGCCTGGTGCCTGGTGCCGCCGACCACGGGCACCACGACGGCCCCCAGCTCGTTGGCGATGCGGGCGTTCAGCGCGAGCTCGTCGGGCAGGTTGGTGTCGGCGTAGTCGGTGCCGAGGACCAGCATGACCTCGTACTCGCGCGCCACCCGGTGGTAGCGGTCGACCAGCCGGGACACCAGCTCGTCGGTGCCCTTCTCGGCCAGGATGGCGGACGCCTCCTGGTACTCCATGCCGTAGGCCGTGGCGGCGTCCTGGTCTATGCGGTAGCGGGCCTTCAGGAGGTCGAAGAGCCGGTCGGGAGCGTCGTGCAGCAAGGGCCGGTACACACCGACCCGGCCTGTCTGCCGGGTCAGGAGCTCCATGATCCCCAGCTCGACGACCTGTCGGCCGTCCCCCCGCTCGATGCCGGTCACGTACACGCTGCGCGTCACGCGTGCTCTCCGTCCGTGGTTTGTACTGGTTGGTATGGGCTTGCCCCTTGACAATACCTCTGCGGGTCGATAGGACGCCCTCCGGTAAAAGGGCCCATGGGACAGGTCGAAAGGCCTGGTGGGGGTCGTGGCGGCCGAGGGGACGCAGCGCGCGCCACTCGCGGCCCGTGGAACAATCGGACACGCTTCACCAATACGCCCTTCATATGTACGGCCGTCCGCCCGCACGCGTACGGCCAGGTACGACCAGGAGCAGGAGACACAGCACGATGCGTATCGGAGTTCTCACCGCAGGCGGCGACTGCCCGGGCCTGAACGCTGTCATCCGGTCGGTCGTACACCGTGCCCTGGTCGGGCACGGGGACGAGGTCATCGGCTTCGAGGACGGCTTCAAGGGCCTCCTGGACGGCCACTACCGCCCCCTCGACATCAATGCCGTCAGTGGCATTCTGGCCCGCGGCGGCACGATTTTGGGTTCAGCCCGCATGGAGCGCGCCCGCCTCCACGAAGCGGCCGAGAACGCGGCCGAATTGGCGAGGCGCTACGAGCTCGACGCCCTGATCCCGATCGGCGGCGAGGGCACCCTGACCGCCGCCCGGATGCTGGCGGACGCGGGCATGCCGGTCGTCGGCGTACCGAAGACCATCGACAACGACATCTCCTCCACCGACCGCACCTTCGGCTTCGACACCGCCGTCATGGTCGCGACCGAGGCCATCGACCGCCTCAAGACCACCGCCGAATCGCACCAGCGCGTGATGGTCGTCGAGGTCATGGGCCGCCACGCGGGCTGGATCGCGCTGGAGTCGGGCATGGCCGGCGGCGCCCACGGGATCTGTCTGCCGGAGCGCCCCTTCGAGGTGGAGGCCCTGGTCAAGATGGTGGAGGAGCGCTTCGCCCGCGGCAAGAAGTTCGCCGTCGTCTGCGTCGCCGAGGGCGCGCACCCGGCCGAGGGCTCCATGCCGTACGAGAAGGGCGCGATCGACGCGTACGGTCACGAGCGCTTCGCCGGCATCGGCAACCGCCTCGCGGTCGAGCTGGAGCGGCGCCTGGGCAAGGAGGCCCGCCCGGTCATCCTCGGCCACGTCCAGCGCGGCGGCACCCCCACCGCCTACGACCGGGTCCTCGCGACCCGCTTCGGCTGGCACGCGGTCGAGGCCGTCCACCGCGGCGACTTCGGCAACATGACCGCCCTGCGCGGCACGGACATCGTGATGGCCCCGCTGGCGGAGGCCGTCACCGAGCTCAAGACGGTCCCCGAGGCCCGTATGTACGAGGCCGAGTCGGTCTTCTGAGCCACCTCGCGCAGCCCCGGGTCCCAAGTCCTCCCGGCCGGGACCTTCGCCCCGACTTCCGACGGCCGAACGGCCCCGGTCGCGTCCCCGCAGGGACGCGCCGGGGCCGTTCCCGCGGGGCGGCAGTGCGGGCCGATGTGTCCTACGACGCACCGCCGGCGAGGTGCCAGAAGCGTTCCACGATGTCGGCGAGGAACTCCCGGCCCGCGTCGCCCGTCCCGGCCTCGCCCGAGGCGCTGCCCCAGCTCAGGGTGGCCACCATCTTCGACTGGTAGTCGCCGTAGAGCTGTTCGAGTACGTACTCCAGGTTCTGCCTGGGCACCGGCAGCAGCTTGCTCAGTGGCTTCACGTACGCCTGCCAGCGCGTGGTGACCGCACTGCGCAGCACCTCGGCCAGCTCCTCCTCCTTGCCCGTCGCCGTCACGAACTGGGCCAGGGTCAGCCCCAGCGCCGAGGCGAGGGCGGCGGACTGCCGCTCGTTGCCCTTCCAGCGTCCGGTGTCCTCCATCTTCTGGTACGAGCTGGCCTCCAGGCCGACCCGCCGGGCCAGCTCCTCGGCGGCCAGGCCCCTGGCCATCCGGTGCTCCCGCAGGGTGACCGGTTCGGCGATCAGCTCGCCGGGCGAACACCACAGCACGCCGGCGAGCGCGGTGAGCTCGGCGGAGGTGGGCGAGATCTCGCCCCGCTCCCAGGCCATGACGGTCTCGGGGGCGACGAGCATTCCGTACTGGGCGCGCAGGCCATAGGCGACATGACCGGGAGCCATGCCCAGGGCCGCGCGCAGACGACGCGCGGCGGGGGCATTGAAAGGTGGGCTGGAGTGCACATGGCACACCGTAGGAGTGGCCGAGCCGTGTCGACTACAGACCAATCAAACAAGCCCATAACTCGTAGGAACGTCCTATGAAGTTAAGGGCTTTGGTCCGCTTTTCGTGCGACTGTCCGGTAATCGGATTCGCGAAAGATCCTTACCCAAGCGTACGGTTTCGGCCACCCGTTGCGATACCCCCGTGCGTGATCCACCTCACGCGCCTGAACCGGCCACCTGACCGATACGTGATCCAGTGCGGGGGCCCTCGCGCACGGGGGTGGCGAGGGCCCCGCCACCCCTCTTTCCTTGCCTTGACGTCGGCGTCAAGGACTACGGTCGGGCCATGCGAATCGGCGAACTGGCGGAGCGGGCCAAAACCAGCACGCGCACCCTGCGCTACTACGAATCGCGCGGACTGCTGCCCGCGCGACGCGACGCGAACGGCTACCGCGCGTACGACGAGGAAGACCTGCGCCTGCTGCGCCAGATCCGCACCCTGCGGGACTTCGGCTTCGAGCTGGAGGAGACCCGGCCCTTCGTGGACTGCCTGCGCGCCGGGCACCCGTCCGGCGACGCCTGTCCGGCCTCGCTCGCCGTCTACCGCCGCAAGCTCGCGGAGCTGGACGGCCTGATCGGCCGGCTCACCGACGTACGCGACCAGGTGGCCCGGCAGCTCGCCGGAGCCGAGGCCGGAGCCGAGGCCGGAGCCGCGCCGAAGTGCGAGATGACCGGATGACGGACGTGGAAGAGAAGGAAAGAGGGGGAACACGATGAAGACCAAGGCCCATGGCGTGGCGGAAGTGACCGACGCCGACTTCGAGACCGAGGTGCTCGGCGAGCGCGGGCGGCCCGTCCTCGTGGAGTTCACCGCCGACTGGTGCGGCCCCTGCCGCCAGCTCGCACCCGTACTGTCCGCCGTCGCCGCCGAGGAGGCCGGGCGGCTCAAGGTCGTGCAGATCGACGCGGACAGCAACCCCACCACCGTCACGCGGTACGGGGTGCTGTCCATGCCGACCCTGCTCGTCTTCCGCGACGGCGAGCCCGTGCAGCAGATGGTCGGGGCCCGCGCCAAGCGCAAGCTCCTCCAGGAGCTGGAGGAGCAGATGGCTCAGGCCTGAGGCCGCAGCCAGACCGTCGCCAGCGGCGGGAGTGTCATGCGCAGGCTCACCGGGCGGCCCTGCGCGGGGACCGGCTCGGGGCGCAGCGGGCGGGTGTGGTGGACGCCGCTGCCGCCGTAGAGGTCCAGGTCGGTGTTGAGGACCTCCCGCCACTGCGCCACTTCCTGCGGTACCCCGATCCGGTACCCGTGCCGGACCACCGGCGAGAAGTTCGAGACGCACAGGAGCTGCGAGCCGTCCTGCGCGTACCGAAGGAACGCGAAGACGTTGTCCTCCGCGGCGTCCGCCTCCACCCACGCGAAGCCCTCCGGGACGCTGTCCCGCTCCCACAGCGCGGGCGCCGCCGTGTACGTCCGGTTCAGGTCGCGCACGAGGTCGCGCACGCCCCGGTGGTCACCGGCCGCCGCGTACGAGGAGTCCAGCAGCCACCAGTCGGGCCCGTAGGCCTCCGACCATTCCGATCCCTGGGCGAACTCCTGCCCCATGAAGAGCAGTTGCTTGCCCGGATGGGCCCACATGAACCCGAGGTAGGCGCGGTGCGCGGCCCGCTGCTGCCACCAGTCCCCGGGCATCTTCGACACCAGCGAGCCCTTGCCGTGCACCACCTCGTCGTGCGAGATCGGCAGCACGTAGTTCTCGCTGAACGCGTACACCATCCCGAAGGTCATGTCGTTGTGGTGGTACTTGCGGTGCACCGAGTCCTTCGACGCGTACCGCAGGGTGTCGTGCATCCACCCCATGTTCCACTTCAGGCCGAAGCCGAGACCGCCGCCGTCCGTCGGCCGGGTCACGCCGTCCCACGCCGTGGACTCCTCGGCGATCGTCACGACACCCGGGCAGCGCCGGTAGACCGTCGCGTTCATCTCCTGGAGCAGCGCCACCGCGTCCGGGTTGTCCCGTCCGCCGTGCTCGTTCGGCGTCCACTGCCCCTCGTCGCGCGAATAGTCCAGGTAGAGCATCGAGGCCACCGCGTCCACCCGCAGCCCGTCCACGTGGAACTCCTGGCACCAGTACACGGCGTTGGCGACGAGGAAGTTGCGGACCTCCTTGCGGCCGTAGTCGAACTCCAGCGTCCCCCAGTCCGGGTGCGCCGCCCGCTGCGGATCCTGGTGCTCGTACAGCGGCCGCCCGTCGAACTCCGCCAGCGCCCAGTCGTCGCGCGGGAAATGCGCCGGCACCCAGTCGACGATCACCCCGATCCCGGCCCGGTGCAGCGCGTCGACCAGGAAACGGAAGTCGTCCGGGCCCCCCATCCGCGAGGTGGGCGCGTAGAAGCCCGTGACCTGGTAGCCCCACGAGCCGCCGAAGGGGTGCTCCGCGACCGGCATCAGCTCCACGTGCGTGAAGCCGAGCTCCTGGACGTACCCGGGCAACTGCTCGGCCAGCTGCCGGTACGAGAGCCCCGGCCGCCAGGAGGCCAGGTGCAGCTCGTACACCGAGAACGGGGCCTGGTGCGCCGGCCGGGAGCCCCGGGTCGCCATCCACTGCGCGTCCTGCCACACGTAGTGCGAGGCGACCACCACGGAGGCGTTGGCCGGCGGGACCTCCGTGTGCCGGGCCATCGGGTCGGCGCGCAGGGTGTGCGAGCCGTCGGGGCGCGTGATGTCGTACTTGTACAGGGCGCCCTCGCCGACCCCGGGCAGGAACAGCTCCCACACCCCGGACGAGCCGAGCGAGCGCATCGGATAGGCGACCGAGTCCCAGTACGAGAAGTCGCCGGTGACCCGCACCCCCTGGGCGTTGGGAGCCCACACCGTGAACCGGGTGCCCGCCACGCCCTGGTGCTCCATCGGTTCGGAGCCCAGCGCCGTCCACAGCTCCTCGTGCCGGCCCTCCCCGATCAGGTGCAGGTCCAGCTCGCCCAGCGCGGGCAGGAAGCGGTACGGGTCGTGGATCTCGATCTCGTCGCTGTCGTACGCCACCAGCAGCCGGTAGTCCGGCACCCCGGTCAGCGGCAGCAGCCCGGAGAACAGCCCGTCACCGTCGTCGAAGAGCTCGGCCCGCAGCCCCTTGGCGACGACGGTCACCGCCTTGGCGTACGGGCGCAGCACCCGGAAGGACACCCCGCCCCGCCGGGTACGCGCGCCCAGCACCGCGTGCGGGTCGTGGTGGCGGCCCTCCAGCAGCCGGGCCCGCTCCTCCCCGCCGAGCGCGGGCGCGGGCCGCACCCCGTGGGGAGGGGTGGTGCGCCGGGCCCGGGGCGCACGCGGCTTTCTGGCCGCGCTTTCGGGCTGGGGGGCGGCCTGGGCGGCGGCCTTGGGGGCGGCCTGGGTGACGGCTTCTTCGCGGACGGGCGGTGACGGCTGTCGTGCGGCGCTCACGCGAGCGGCCTCCTCGGGGGCTTCTGACGGGGGTGGGGGTGCGGGGAGATGGAACCGGGGGCGGGCAGGGGCGGCGGCACCCGCGGCACCCGGTGGGCCGGACGCCGGGGCTGCGACAGCCGCCGGATCGCGGCCATCGGCACGTGCAGCCAGTCGGGCCGGTGCCGGGACTCGTAGCGGGCCTCGTACACGGCCTTGTCGGTCTCGTACGCGCGCAGCAGTACGGGGTCCTCGCGCGGGTCGCGCCCGGTGGTGCGGGCGTAGCCCTCGCAGAAGGCGGCCCGGCAGGCGTCCGCCCAGGCGGGGGCGAAGGGCCGGTGCGAGCGGGCGGCGTAGTCGAAGGAGCGCAGTATCCCGGCGATGTCGCGCACGGCCGGTTCGGGGCGGCGCCGGTCGGCCAGCGGCCGGGCCGGCTCGCCCTCGAAGTCGATCAGCGCCCAACTGCCGTCGGCGGTGCGCAGGGTCTGCCCCAGGTGCAGGTCGCCGTGGATCCGCTGGGCGGGCACCCCGGCCCCCCGGGAGGCGGCCAGCGCGTCGAAGGCCCCGCGCAGCCCGGCCTCGTAGGGGCGCAGGGCGGGCACCTCGCGGGCGGTGGCGGCGAGGCGCGCGGTCATCCCGGCGGCGAGCCGGGCGGTCTGCTCGGGGCCGAGCGCGAGGGTGGGCAGGGCGGCGGCGAGCGCGCTGTGCACCTCGGCGGTGGCCCGGCCCAGCGCGTGGGCCTCGGCGGTGAAGTCGGCCCCGGCGCCGAGCCGGCGCAGCGCGAGCTGCCAGCCGTCGTCGGAGCCGCGCAGGTAGGGCTGGAGCACGCCGAGGGTCAACGGTTCTCCACCGGGCAGCTCGGCCTCGTACCAGGCGACCGGTGCGGGCACCCGCGCGCAGCCGGCGGCGGCCAGGGCTCTGGGGAGCTCCAAGTCCGGGTTGACCCCGGGGCCGACCCGGCGGAACACCTTCAGGATGTACGAATCCCCGTAGATCAGCGAGGAGTTGGTCTGTTCCCCGGACAGCGGCCGGGGCGTCAGGCCGGCCGCGACGGGCGCGGCCGGGTCCCGGTCGAAGCGCAGCGGGCCGAGGGCGCCGGGGGAGCGCAACCGTTCCAGCAGCAGGGCCGCGAGCCGGGGATCACCCAGCCCCTCGTACACGGCCCTGCCCGCGTACGGACCGTCCTCGGGGTGACCGATCAGCGCGGGCGCGAGGGCGGGCGGCAGGGACGCGCGGATGCCCAGGAGCAGTTGGTAGCAGTCCCCGTCCACGTCGAGGAGGAGGTGCAGCAGTCCGGGATCGGATCCCGGTGGCAGCAGTTCCGCTGCCGAGACGGCGCGGATCCTGCCGATCGTGCGGCCCTTGCCCGCGAACCAGCGCTGTGCGGGCAGCCAGGCCCGCAGCATCGGTTCGAGCGGGCCGATCCCGGCGGCCCGGTCGGCCGCCAGCCGGCTCCGGGCGGATGCAGCCTCCGACATGGCGTCGCGTCCTTTCCCCGGGCCGTCACAGAATGCGCAGAGTGTCCCGGATGTGCGGCAGTTGCTACTCCGGTATGTGCGAGTGTCGGGTCAGGATGATCCGTACAGGGGCGGGCGATTGACCCATTCGAGCTGCCCGCCCCGTACTCGGCCCGCTATTCGGTGCGCAGCCGGAACCAGTAGAAGCCGTGGCCCGCCAGGGTCAGCAGGTACGGCCACTCGCCGATCGGCGGGAAGCGCACGTCACCGGTGAGCTCCACCGGGACCCGTCCGTTGAACGACCGCAGATCCAACTCGGTGGGCTGCGCGAAGCGCGAGAAGTTGTGCACGCACAGCACCAGGTCGTCCCCGTACTCGCGGAGGAACGCGAGCACCGCCGGGTTCGACGACGGCAGTTCGGTGTACGAGCCGAGTCCGAAGGCGGGGTTCGCCTTGCGGATCTCGATCAGCCGGCGGGTCCAGTGCAGCAGCGACGAGGGCGAGGCCATCGCGGCCTCGACGTTGGTGACCTGGTACCCGTGAACGGGGTCCATGATGACCGGCAGGTTCAGCCTGCCCGGATCGCAGGAGGAGAAACCGGCGTTGCGGTCCGGGGTCCACTGCATCGGGGTGCGGACGCCGTCGCGGTCGCCCAGCCAGATGTTGTCGCCCATGCCGATCTCGTCGCCGTAGTAGAGCACCGGCGAGCCGGGCAGCGACAGCAGCAGGGCGGTGAACAGCTCCATCTGGTTGCGGTCGTTGTCCAGCAGCGGGGCGAGCCGGCGCCGGATGCCGATGTTGGCCCGCATCCGCGGGTCCTTGGCGTACTCGGCGTACATGTAGTCGCGCTCTTCGTCGGTGACCATCTCGAGCGTCAGCTCGTCGTGGTTGCGCAGGAAGATCCCCCACTGGCAGCGGTCCGGGATCGCCGGGGTCTTGGCCAGGATCTCGGAGACCGGGTAGCGGGACTCTCTTCGGACGGCCATGAAGATGCGCGGCATGACGGGGAAGTGGAAGGCCATGTGGCACTCGTCCCCGCCCTTCGCGAAGTCCCCGAAGTAGTCCACGACGTCCTCGGGCCACTGGTTGGCCTCGGCGAGCAGCACGGTGTCGGGGTAGTGCGCGTCGATCTCCGCCCGTACCCGCTTGAGCAGCTCGTGGGTGCGCGGCAGGTTCTCGCAGTTGGTGCCCTCCTCGGCGTACAGGTACGGGACGGCGTCGAGCCGGAACCCGTCGATGCCGAGGTCGAGCCAGAAGCGGAGGGCGGAGACGATCTCCTCCTGCACGGCCGGGTTCTCGAAGTTGAGGTCCGGCTGGTGCGAGAAGAAGCGGTGCCAGTAGTACTGCTTGCGCAGCGGGTCGTAGGTCCAGTTCGACGTCTCGGTGTCGACGAAGATGATGCGGGCGTCCTGGTACTGCTTGTCGTTGTCGGCCCACATGTAGTAGTCGCCGTAGGGCCCGTCGGGGTCCTTGCGGGACTGCTGGAACCACTCGTGCTGGTCGCTCGTGTGGTTCATGACGAAGTCGATGATCACCCGCATGCCGCGCTGGTGCGCGGCGTCCACGAACTCCACGAAGTCGGCCAGGTCGCCGAACTCGGGCAGCACGGAGGTGTAGTCGGAGACGTCGTAGCCGCCGTCGCGCAGCGGCGAGGCGAAGAACGGGGGCAGCCAGAGGCAGTCGACGCCGAGCCACTGGAGGTAGTCGAGCTTGGCGGTGAGCCCTTGGAGGTCCCCCACGCCGTCGCCGTTGCTGTCGTGGAAGGAGCGGACGAGGACCTCGTAGAAGACGGCCCGTTTGAACCAGTCGGGATCGCGGTCCTTGGCTGGGGTGTCCTCGAAGGTGTCGTGGACGGGATCGTTGATCATCATGTGGTGGGTGACCCTCCGGTGGGCGGGGACGGTCGCAGAGCCGCCAGTACGTGCGCGGGCGTGCGGCCCGGCTCTAGGCGCACGTAGTTGGCCCTGCCCCAGTGATAGGTCTCGCCGGTGAGCTCGTCGCGCACCGCGAGGGACCCGTGCCAGTCGAGCCCGAGTACCGGCATGTCCAACGAGACCGTCGCCTCCTGGGTGTGGTGCGGATCGAGGTTGACGACCACCAGTACGGAATTGGCTCCGGCGTGCTTCGAATAGGCGATCACCTGTTCGTTGTCGGTCGAGTGGAAATGGATGTCGCGCAGCTGCTGGAGTGCCGGATTGCGGCGGCGCAGCCGGTTCAGGGAGGTGATCAGCGGGGCGATGGTGGTGCCGTCGCGGTCGGCGGCGGCCCAGTCGCGTGGCCGGAACTCGTACTTCTCGGAGTCCAGGTACTCCTCGCTGCCCTCCCTGACCGGGGTGTTCTCGCAGAGTTCGTAACCGGCGTAGACCCCCCAGGTGGGGGAGAGGGTCGCGGCGAGCACCGCGCGGACCTCGAAGGCGGGGCGGCCGCCCCGCTGAAGGTAGGCGTGCAGGATGTCGGGGGTGTTGACGAAGAAATTCGGCCGCATGACGGCGGCGGACCGGGACGAGGAGAGCTCGGTCAGGTACTCGGTCAGCTCGGCCTTGGTGTTGCGCCAGGTGAAGTACGTGTAGGACTGCTGGAACCCGACGGAGGCGAGCGCGCGCATCATCGCGGGGCGGGTGAAGGCCTCGGCGAGGAAGATCACGTCGGGGTCCGACTTGTTGATGTCCGCGATCACCTTCTGCCAGAAGACGACGGGCTTGGTGTGCGGATTGTCGACCCGGAAGATGCGGACGCCGTGGTCCATCCAGTGGCGCAGGACCCGCAGGGTCTCCTCGACGATGCCGGCCATGTCGGTGTCGAAGTGGATCGGGAAGATGTCCTGGTACTTCTTCGGTGGGTTCTCGGCGTAGGCGATCGTCCCGTCGGCGCGGTGGCGGAACCACTCCGGGTGCTTCTCCACCCAGGGGTGGTCGGGGGAGCACTGGAGGGCGAAGTCGAGGGCGACCTCGATCCGCAGCTCGCGGGCCTTGGCCACGAAGGCGTCGAAGTCCTCGATCGTGCCGAGGTCGGGGTGGACGGCGTCGTGCCCGCCCTCGGTGGAGCCGATGGCCCAGGGCACGCCCGGATCCCAACTCCCGGCGGATAGAGTGTTGTTCGGGCCCTTGCGGTACGTGCTCCCGATCGGGTGGACGGGCGGCAGGTACACCACGTCGAAGCCCATGGCCGCGATGGCCGGGAGCCGCTCGGCGGCGGTCCGGAAGGTCCCGCTGACCGGAGCCGCGCCGGGCTCCAGCACGGCGCCCTCCGAGCGGGGGAACATCTCGTACCAGGAGCCGAAGAGGGCCCGCTTGCGCTCGACCAGCAGCGGCAGCGGCTTGGAGGCGGTGACCAGCTCGCGGTACGGGCGCCTCGCGAGCACCGCGTCCACCTGGGGGGCGAGGGCGGCCGCGTACCGCACGGCGGTGGCGCGCTCCTCGTCGCGCATGGCGGCGGCGGCGGCGAGTACGTGCGCGCGACCGTCCCGCTTGGGGACCTTGGCGGCCGCCCGGTCGTAGAGCTCGGCACCCTCCAGCAGGGTCAGCCCGGCGTCGATACCGGCGGGGATCTTGATCGCCGCATGGGCCCGCCAGGTGGCCACCGGGTCGCTCCACGCCTCGACGGTGTACGTCCACCTCCCCTCGACCTCGGCGGACACGCGGGCCCCCCACCGGTCGGTGCCGGGGGCGAGCTCGCGCAGGGGCACGGGGGGCCGCAGCCGCCCGCTCGGATCTCGGAGTACGACATGGGCGGCGACGGCGTCGTGCCCTTCACGGAACACGGTGGCCGAGATCTCGAAGACCTCGTCCACGACCGCCTTGGCGGGTCTGACGCCGCAGTCGACGGCGGGGCGGACGTCCAGCACGGGAATGCGACCGATCATGATGGGATCACCTGGGGGCAGTTCGCAGGGCTCGGTGACGACAGTCCAGCCGGAGCTCCGGCTGGTCGTGCACGCTCTGTTCGCTCTGTTTCTAGCCGCTCAGTGGACGGCTGGGCTGCGGGCATGGCCGCTCCTGTCCGCGTTCACTCGGGTGGCGGGAGAGGTCGGGGGAGGGTGTGCGGTGCGCGTACCCGGGGAGCCCTTCCCACTCTCACCCGGCCCAATCCGCGTGCTTGGTTAACTACTCGTACGTAGTGGCCGGGGCGTGACCAAGGCCCCTCTCGACATCCGCCGAGGCTCCGTCAAGTCCGCAACGCCTACCCGATGTACATCGAGCCGCTGCCCGTCCCACCCGCCCCGCTCACCCCTCCCGCACCGTCTTCGGGGGTGTCCGCAGAGCCCGCGGGGGCGCGCGACAATGGCGTATGGGCACCAGCGCATGGCAAGAACTCATCACCAACGGGGACCCCCTCGGCGACTTCTTCGAAGGCCGTCCGCCCGCCCTGGCCGGTGTGCGGGTCAGGTCCGTACACCCCGACGGCTGGGGACGGGCCGTGGTGCTGCGGATCGACCTGCCGCGCGAGACGAAGGGGGACACCGTGCAGTGCCACCTGAACTTCCTCGCCGTCGAAGACTTCCGGCTGGACCGGTGGGAGCCCCCGGCGACGGCCGACGTCACCCTCACCCCGACCACCGGGCAGCGGCTCGCGGTCACCGTGCGAGGGCAGCGGATCGCACTCGCCTTCGGCGCGCACCGGGAGCTGCACGTGACGCACGTCAGCGTCCACCGGGGCGACGAGACCGGGCCCCGGGAGTTCACCGGCGCCGTGGACCGCAGGCTGTACCCCGTGCTGCCGCCGACCACGGCGAGGACCTTCTATGAACACCCCTGACTGGGCCGCCGGCGAGCTGCTCTACGTCCACCTCGACGAGCGCGGCCCGTCCGTCACCCTCGGCTTCGAGTGGGACAGGCCCGCCGGGTACCACCACCTCAAGTTCCTCGTCTTCGACGCGGTGACGCAGGTCCGGGCGGCCGGCCTCGGCAGCCCGGTGCCGCACGAGGTGACCGCCGCACCCGGGCCGGACGGGCGCCTCGACGTCCGCGTCACCGGACCGGCCCTGACCCTGACCTTCCGCGCCGGCTCCCTGCGCGCCCCCGACCCCGCGGCCCTGGACCACGTACGCCGGCTGCGCGCGCCCGACGGCGCGCTGCGGGCGGCGGCCGCGCGGGAGGCCGCCGGCGTGGCCTGGGCCCCCGAGGAGGAGCGCTTCCTGGCCGCGGCGCTGGCCGAGACCACCCGTACGGAGGACGACGCCGATGCCCTGGCGGCGCAGCTCGCCGCCCTGCCGGCCTTCGAAACGGCCCTGGCCGACCGGGCCCTGGACGGCCTGACCCGGATACCCTCCGAGGCCCCGGCCCTGCGCGGGCTGCTCGCGCGGGCGGCCCGGCTGGGGATCGCCGAGCCGGTGGAGCCCGCCGGCGCGGCGACCCTGGCCGTGGTGCGCTGCCTGCGCGGGGTGCCGCGCCCCGGTCTGGCCTTCCGTACCCCGGCCGGGGAACGGGTGGTGCTCGAGCGCATCGAGTTCCACCGCCGGGCCGTCGACCGGCTGGACCCCTCCTGCTCCGCCCGGGTGCTGCTGTCGGGGCCCGGAGCCCGGACGCTGGGCCAGTGGGACCGGCTGGACGCCGACTCCGCGCTCTTGCGCCACGTACGGCGCCTGCGCGCGGCCGACCCGCGGGCGCGGGAGGCCGCCGCCGACGAAGCCTCGGACTGGCCCGACTCCTGGGCCCCGGACGAGGGCGGCGCCCTGTGCGCCGCGCTGGCCCGCGCCGCCGCCCGGGAAACGGACCCCACCGCGCTGGAGTCCGAGCTGGGCGCCCTGCTGCGGCTCGCCCGTTTCCTGGACGCGCCCGCGCTCGCGATCCTGCGCACCCTGCCGCCCGAGTCCCTCCCGGACCCCCTGCGCCCCTACCTGTCGGACCTGTTGGACACCCCGCCCCGGGAACCGGGCCCGATCGGCTAGACGCCCCCTTGAGGCGCCATGGCCGAGCCGAGGCCGTCTCGCTAGCCTTCCGGGGGTGATAGGCGGGTGCACAGCGTGGTGCGGCCGCTCCGATCCGTAATCCCCTGCGAAGGTGGAACACGTGAAGGCTATCCGTCGATTCACCGTGCGCCCCGTACTCCCCGAGACCCTCTTGCCGCTCGCCGATCTCGCGCGCAATCTGCGCTGGTCGTGGCATGCGGAAACCCGCGAGCTGTTTCAATCCGTCGATCCCGAGGGCTGGCAGGCAGCCGGCGGTGATCCCGTCCGGCTGCTCGGTGCCGTTTCCGCCGCGCGGCTGGAGGAGCTGGCCGGGGACCGGCGGTTCCTGCGGCGGCTTGCCGTCGTCGCCGCCGACCTCGATGACTACGTCCACGGCGGGAGGTGGTACCAGAGCCACGAGGCCGGCGCGGAGCTGCCCGCCTCGATCGCCTATTTCTCCCCCGAGTTCGGGATCACCGCCGCCCTGCCCCAGTACTCCGGCGGGCTCGGGATCCTCGCCGGGGACCACCTCAAGTCCGCCAGCGACCTCGGTGTGCCGCTCATCGGCGTCGGACTGCTCTACCGGCACGGGTACTTCCGCCAGTCCCTCTCCCGGGACGGCTGGCAGCAGGAGCACTACCCGGTGCTGGATCCCAACGAACTGCCCGTCTCGCTCGTGCGCGAGGAGGACGGGGTGCCCGCCCGGGTGTCCCTGACCCTCCCCGGCGGGCGCTCCCTGCACGCGCACGTCTGGCAGGCCCGCGTCGGCCGGGTGCCGCTGCTGCTGCTGGACTCCGACGTCGAGGACAACGACGCCGTCGCCCGGGAGGTGACCGACCGGCTCTACGGCGGCGGCAGCGACCACCGGCTGCTCCAGGAGATGCTGCTCGGCATCGGCGGGGTGCGCGCGGTGCGCACGTACTGCCGGATCACCGGGCACCCCGATCCCGAGGTCTTCCACACCAACGAGGGCCACGCCGGGTTCCTGGGGCTCGAACGCATAAGGGAACTGGAGGGACAGCGGGGGCTCGGCTTCGACGCCGCCGTCGAAGCCGTCCGCGCCGGGACCGTGTTCACCACGCACACGCCCGTCCCCGCCGGGATCGACCGCTTCGACCGGGCTCTGGTCGCCCGGCACTTCGGGGACGGCGGCGAGCTGTCCGGGGTGCCGGTCGAGCGGATCCTGGAGCTCGGCGCGGAGACGTACCCCGGCGGCGACCCCGGGGTGTTCAACATGGCGGTCATGGGGCTGCGCCTGGCCCAGCGGGCCAACGGCGTGTCCACCCTGCACGGCGCCGTCAGCCGGGAGATGTTCGCGGGGCTGTGGCCCGGCTTCGACCCGGCCGACGTGCCCATCACCTCGGTCACCAACGGGGTGCACGCCCCGACCTGGGTGGCCCCCGAGGTGGTCCGGCTCGGCGTCCGCCAGATCGGGGCCGGGCGCACCGAGGACGCGCTGTCCGTCGGCGGTTCGCAGCGCTGGGACGCCGTCGCCGACATCCCCGACCAGGACGTGTGGGACCTGCGCCGGGTGCTGCGGGAGCAGCTGGTCCAGGAGGTACGGGACCGCGTGCGCGCGTCGTGGCGCCAGCGCGGGGCCGCCGAGGCCGAACTGGGCTGGGTGGACTCCGTACTCGACCCGGACGTGCTGACCATCGGCTTCGCCCGGCGCGTGCCCTCGTACAAGCGGCTCACGCTGATGCTGCGCGACCCGGATCGGCTGCGCAGGCTGCTGCTGGACCCGGACCGGCCGGTGCAGATCGTCGTGGCGGGAAAGGCGCACCCGGCCGACGACGGCGGCAAGCGGCTCGTGCAGGAGCTGGTGCGCTTCTCGGACGACCCGCGCGTGCGCCACCGGATCGTGTTCCTGCCCGACTACGGCATGGCCATGGCGCAGAAGCTCTACCCGGGCTGCGACGTCTGGCTGAACAACCCGCTGCGGCCGCTGGAGGCCTGCGGGACCAGCGGGATGAAGGCGGCGCTGAACGGCTGCCTCAACCTGTCGGTGCTGGACGGCTGGTGGGACGAGTGGTTCGAGCCGGACTTCGGCTGGGCCATCCCGACCGCCGACGGCCTCGGCACGGACGAGGACCGGCGCGACGACCTGGAGGCGAACGCCCTCTACGACCTGATCGAGGGCCGGGTCGCGCCGCGCTTCTACGACCGGGCCGGCCGCAGCGGGCTTCCCGTGCGGTGGATCGAGATGGTCCGGCGCACCCTCGTCTCGCTGGGGCCGAAGGTGCTGGCGGGACGGATGGTGCGGGAGTACGTGGAGCGCCTGTACGCGCCGGCCGCGCTGGCCCACCGCGCCCTCGGCCCGGACGCGGCGCGGGACCTCGCCTGGTGGAAGGGCCGGGTCCGGGCGGCTTGGCCGCAGCTGCGGGTCGAGCACGTGGAGGCGCTGGCCGCGGGGCCCGTCAACGGCACCGCCGAACTCGGGGCCACGCTCACCCTGCGCGTGCAGGTCTTCCTCGACGCGCTCGCGCCCGAGGACGTGGAGGTGCAGGCCGTCGCCGGGCGGGTCGACGCGCAGGACGTCATCCGGGACGCGCGGACCTTCCCGCTCAAGCCGGCCGGCGGGCCGGACCTGGAGGGCCGCTGGGTGTACGAGGGCCCGCTCGCCCTCGACCGTACGGGGCCCTTCGGTTACACGGTACGGATCCTGCCGGCGCATCCGCTGCTGGCGACCCCGGCCGAACTGGGCCTGGTCGCCGGGCCGGTGGCCACGGACGCCGGCGACCCGGCCGCGGGGGCCGGCGTGGTGCTGCGCTAGCGGCACGCGCGCGGGTCAGGGCGCTCGGCAGGGCGCTCGTCAGGGCGCGGATCAGGGGGCGGGCGGCGGGTCGATCAGCCGCCCGTCCTCCACGAGCATCCCGGCCCGTTTGATGTTCTTCAGGGTCGGGATGACCTCCATCTGCCGGATCCCGGGCACCGCGCCGATCCGTTGGGTCAGGTACGTGTACAGGGCGTCGGTGTCCCGGCAGATCACCACGGCCAGCAGGTTCGCGGCCCCGGTCACGGCGGCCGCGAACGGCACCTCGGGGTGGCTGCCCAGCGCGGCGCCCGCCTCCGCGAGGCTCGCCGGGTCCACGGTCAGCATCAGGGTCGTCTCCGCCTCGTACCCGAGCGTGCGCGGCACGATCTCCACGTCGAAGTACATGGCGCCCTGCTCGCGCAGCCGCTCCAGCCGGCGCCGGGCGGTGGACTCCGACAGGCCGGTGGCCCGGGCCAGTTCCGGGTAGCCGGCCCGGCCGTCCTGCCCGAGCACCGCCAGCAGGGCCAGCTCCGTGTCGTCCAGCCCGTACCGCGGCCGCGTCCCCGGCGCCGGCGGCCGGGGCGGCTCCAGGGCGGCGACCTGGCCGGGGCTCAGCACGTCCAGGCCGATCCACCGCTCGGGGCCGCCGCTGAACATCCGCAGGAGGGTGTGGGCCGTCACCCCGGTCACCCGGCGGGTGCGCGGCAGCTTGTCCAGCAGCAGGGCGTCGCGGTCCTCGCGGGTCCGGGCCTTGGTCATGCAGTGGATGTCGGTGCCGCCGGAGCAGAGGTTCACCCAGGCGATGTCGGGGCGGCGGGCGAGCGCCTCCGCCACCGCCGGCGCGGCGTCCGGCGCGCACTGCACCCGGAGCCAGGACTCGAAGAGGCCGACGCGCCGGCCCATCGGCAGTCCGACGACCCGGGCCAGCCCGCTGCCGCGCAGCCGGCGGTAGCGGCGCACGACGGTCTGGTCGGATACCTCCAGTACCTCGGAGAGACGGCTGAAGGACGCTCGACCGTCGATCATCAGCGCCTGGATCAGGGCTTGATCGAGGGTGTCCATTTCCACGGGATCCATGCTTTCCATCATGACAGGGCCTGCGGTGATGGAAATCCGGCAGGTTCGGGGCCGTGGCTGTGGGTATCGCGGTAGCGGCTGAGACCTTGAGGTCAGCGGAAGTCCTGCCGGACACTGCTGTGCACGTACTCCGACTTCTGACCCCGAGGAGACCTCCCATGCGTAAGTGGCTGCCGTTGACCGCGGTGTGCCTCGGGGCCTTCATGCTCCTGGTCGACGTCACGATCGTGACCGTCGCCCTGCCGGACATGGCCGCCGACATGCACACCGGATTCGCCGAGCTGCAGTGGGTGATGGACATATACGCCCTCGCGCTCGCCGCCCTGCTGCTGGGCGCGGGCTCGCTCGCCGACCGGATCGGCCGGCGCCGCGTCTACCTCGGCGGGCTCGGCCTCTTCGCCGCCGCCTCCCTCGCCTGCGGCCTGGCCGACGGCCCCGGCGCGCTGATCGCCTTCCGCGCCGTCCAGGGCGTCGGCGGCGCCGCGATGTTCGCCACCACCATGGCCCTGCTCAGCGCGGCCTACCAGGGCCGGGACCGCGGGGTCGCCTTCGGCGTCTGGGGCGCGGTCAACGGCGCCGCCGCCGCGGCCGGCCCGATCGTCGGCGGGCTGCTGACCGAGCAGTTCGGCTGGCGCTGGAT
The DNA here is from genome assembly GCF_042736805.1 of Streptomyces sp. NPDC060031. NCBI lineage: Bacteria > Bacillati > Actinomycetota > Actinomycetes > Kitasatosporales > Streptomycetaceae > Streptomyces > Streptomyces sp. NPDC060031. Next base: position 12,207 of record NZ_JBHWVM010000047.1, on the reverse strand, counting down.
CTTCTTCATCAACCTCCCCGTCTGCGCGCTCGCCGTGTACGTCACCCTCAAGGCCGTCGCCGAGTCCCGCAACCCGCGGGCCCAGGGGCTCGACCTGCCCGGCATGGCCACCTTCACCGCCGGCGCGGGCGTCGTCACGTACGCCCTGATCCGGGTCGGCGAGAACGGCTGGAGCTCCGGCACCACCCTGGGCCTGTTCGGCCTCGGCGCGGTCGCCTTCGCCGCCTTCGTCCTCGTCGAACTGCGCAGCTCACGCCCGATGCTGGACCTCTCGCTGTTCCGCAGCCCGACCTTCGTGGCCGTCATGGCCGCCGCGCTGCTGATGTCCGGGGCCGCGTTCGGCTACCTCATGTACGTGTCCATGTGGCTGCAGTCCGCCGAGGGAATGGGCCCGGTCGGCGCGGGTCTGGTGCTGGTGCCGCTCAGCCTGGCCGCCTTCTTCGTCTCCGCGGCCTCCGGAAAGCTGCTGCACGGGGCTTCTCCGCGGCTGACCATCGGCGGCGGGCTGCTGCTCATCGGGATCGGCGCGCTGCTCCAGGGCTGGATGCTGGACGCCGGTGACGGCTGGGTGGCGCTGCTGGCGGGCATGATCGCCACCGGTGCGGGCGTGGGCCTGGCCTCCCCGGCGCTGGCGGCCGCCGCGATGGGGGCGGTGGCCCCGGCCCGGGCGGGCATGGCGGGCGGCGCCCTGAACACCGCGCGGCAGCTCGGCATGGCTTTGGGCATCGCGGTGCTCGGCGCGGTCTTCCAGGCCGGGCTGAGCGACGGCCTCGGCGGCTCCGGCCAACCGCACGGCACGGCCGAGGCGTTGGCCACCGGGCGGGCGGGCGAGCTGCTGCACGCGGACCCGGGGGCCGGGCAGTGGATCGAGGCGGCCTTCGCGAGCGGGCTGAAGGACACCTTCTGGGTCTCGGGAGTCATGGGACTGGTGGGCGCGCTGGCCCTGTTCGTGCTGGTCCGCCGGCCGGCTCCGGCCCGGGCCGCGACCCCGGAACGCGCCGCCGCCTGAGCGTCCCGGCGCGTGCGCCCCGCACCCCGTCCGGGTCCGGGGCGTACGTGTACGCCCCCTCGGCGTTGCGGCGTTCGGCCCGCCCGGGCGGCCCGTGAGGGTGAACCTTCGAACGCGCTGCGCATGCTGAATCGTTTCAGCAGTTCCGTCCGCTCCTACGCTTCCGGCGGATGTCACCGGACCCGACATCCTCGGAACCCGAGAAACGGACTCCTTTCATGCGTCTTCGCACCACCGCCGCGGCGGCACTCGCCGCCCTCGCCCTCATCCTTCCCACCGCGGGGCAGTCCCTGGCCAACGACCACGACGACGACCGCAACAGCCTGGGCGAGCTGCGCTACCGGTACACCGACGAGGACGGTGACACGCGCCGCGGCCGTATCGAGCCCGCCGACAACGACACCTGCTACCGGCTGACGCACGCCTCGGGGGGCCACCCGGCCTTCGAGGTGCGCAACGAGACCGAGTCGCTGGCGCTGCTCTTCGAGGACCGCAACTGCGGCGGCGAGGCCGTGGAGGCCCTGCAGCCGGGCGAGCGGGCGCACGACTTGGAGGTCCGGTCGGTCCTCTTCAAGCCGACCCGCCACCACAACAACAACAACCACAACAACCAGAACGACAGCGACGACGAGGGCCGCCACGACGCACGTCACGACCGTGACGACGACGAGGACCGCCGCATGAACAACGCCGACCAGAACGACCTCTTCGGCAGCGTCTTCCGCTCCATCGGCTGATCCACCGGTTCCCTGCGCGAAAGGGTCCGGCGCCCCACCCTGGGGTGCCGGGCCCTTTCGACGTCCGGCGTGGGGCCGCCCGAGCAGCTCCTCGCGCAGGTGGCGGGCCATCCCGGACTCCTCGCACAGGGCGAAGGTCCCGGCCCCGGGGGGCAGGTCCCGTACGCCCGAAGGGCCGGATGGGACACGGCGCATGGAACACGGCGCATGGAACAGGGCCGCCCGGGGAGGTCTGCTCCCGGGCGGCCCCGTGGTCTGTCTGTTCAGCTCTGCTTCATTTCCGGCCCTGGTGGGGTCGGGTCAGAAGGTGAGCTTCCAGCTGTCGATCTTGCCGGTGTCCAGGTTCGCGTTGTCGTTGACCCGGAGCTTCCAGACGCCCTGGGCGACCTCGGAGGACGCGTTCACCGTGTAGCTCTTGACGATGTTGTCCGCACTGCCGCCGGAGCGGTTGTGCAGGTTGTAGACACTGCCGTCCGGGGCGACCAGGTCGACCTTCAGGTCACCGATGTAGGTGTGGACGATGTTGACGTCCACCTTGAGGGTGCTCGGCGCGTTGCCGGTGCGGGTCACCGTGATCGGGGAGTCGACGGTCGCGTTGTCGGCGATCGCGTAGTCGGCCGTGTTCTCGAACACGTTCTGCTGGCTGGTCCCGACGGTCCAGGTGAAGGACGCCGTCCCCGTCTGGGAGGCGGAGTCGGTCACCGTGACGGTCACGTTGGACGTGCCCGCCGTGGTCGCCGTACCCGAGATCAGACCGGTCGAGGAGTTGATCGACAGGCCGGCCGGCAGGCCGGTCGCCGCGTAGCTCAGCGCACCCGGGTTGGTGCTGGTTGCCTGGACCTGCAGGCTCACAGCGGTGTTGATCTGGGTGGTCTGGTTGGCGATCGCGGTGACCGAGACGCCCTGCTGCGGAGGCCGGGCACCGACGGCGATGCCGGCCCAGGCGTTGGCCACGTTGTTGTACGTGACCGAGTTCGCGCCGTACAGGTCGGCGGCGGCCTGGAGGGTCGCCGTACGGGCGGCCGCGTAGTTGGTGTTCGACTTGAAGTAGCCGACCGTCAGCGCGCGGAACCAGATCTTCGCGGCGGCGTCGCGGCCGATCGCGGTGACCGGGAGGTTGTCCGAGGTCGGCGAGTTGTAGCTGACGCCGTTGATGACCTTGGCGCCGGAGCCCTCGGACATCAGGTAGAAGACGTGGTTCGCCGGACCCGAGGAGTAGTGGACGTCGATGGAGCCGATGCCCGAGTACCACGCGTCCTTGGAGCCGCCGTCCTTGCTCGGCTTGTCCATGTAGCGCAGCGGGGTGCCGTCGCCGTTGATGTCGATCTTCTCGCCGACGAGGTAGTCACCGACGTCGGACGGGTTGTTGGCGTTGAACTCGACGGCCGCCGCCATGATGTCGGAGGTCGCCTCGTTCAGGCCGCCGGGCTCGCCCGAGTAGGTCATGTTGCCGGTGACCGAGGTCAGACCGTGGGTCATCTCGTGCGCGGCCACGTCGATGGACGTCAGCGGGTGCGTGTTGCTCGTGCCGTCGCCGTAGGTCATGCAGAAGCAGGAGTCGTCCCAGAACGCGTTGACGTACGCGTTGCCGTAGTGGACCCGGCTGTAGGGGGCGACGCCGTCGTTGCGCAGGCCGTTGCGGCCGTGCACGTTCTTGTAGTAGTCCCACGTCAGCTGGGCGCCGTAGTGGGCGTCCGCGGCGGCGGTCGCCCGGTTGGAGGCGGCGCCGTTGCCCCACACGTCGGTGGTGTTCGTGAAGAGCGTGCCGGTGCCGGAGCTGCCACCGTTGAGGTCGTAGGTCTTGTGGCTGCCGCGCCCGGCGTCGGTCAGCGTGTAGTTGCTGCCCGACTGCGAGGAGCCCAGCGTGACCTGGCCGCTGTACATCGTGTTGCCGGTGCCGGTCTCGATGGCCTGCCACTCGGTGATCTTCGCGCCGGTCTTGGCGTTGGTGATCACGTGCAGGGCGCTCGGGGTGCCGTCGTGCTGGAGGCCGCCGACGATGGTCTCGTAGGCGAGGACCGGCGCGCCTTCGGCCGCCCAGATCACCTTGCGGGCGCCCTGGGACGGCTTGGCGTCCTTGGCACCCGCCGAGTTGGCGGCGGAGATCGCGGCACCGTCGGCCGCGGCCGGGGTGACGGTGGCGGAGGTGTCCGCCACCTTGATCTCGTGGTTGGTGGCCTTGGTGACGCTCTTGGTGGCGCCGTCCTTGGCGTGGACGGTCAGGTCACCGCCGAGCACGGGCAGACCGTCGTAGGTCCGCTCGTAGGTGGTGTGCGTGGTGCCGTCCGCGTCCTTGACCACGTCGCGCACGACGAGCTTCTCGCCGCCGCCGAGGCCGAGGGCCTTGGCCGCCTGCGCGGTGGTGGAGTTGGCCTCGGCGAGGAGCGTCGCACGCTCCGAAGCGCTGAGTGCGCGGTTGGCGGCGCCCGGGTTGGGCTGAGCCGAGCGGGCCTGCGACGCGGTGACGTCGGCGGATGCGGTTCCGGCCTGTATGCCGACGGCGAGCAGCGCTGCCGCGGCAACGAGCGCGCCGGCCGCGGTGGCACGCCTCTGGGGGGTGGGACTCAACGCAGACTCCTTCTGCAAGGGGGGTTCCGGACGGCTGGGTGGGCCTCCGGGCAGATCAGGGCTGGTGCGATGAACGGTCGAAGAGTGCCACCTGTGGGCGCTGATGTCAGGGCCGCGTCAAAAGGTTGGCTGGAAACAGTTCGTTGTCCGAAGAGACGCATCCGGTATCCGAACCATTCACCTTCGTGTGGGACGTGGGAGTCCAACATTCGGAACGGTTGATACCGGTTGCTAACGCTTGAGCAACGAGAGGTCTCGTTCACGCAAACGGCATCTACCGTACGGGCGTTTGTCGTACTGTTTCCCGGTGCGCCAGATGTCCGCTGCCCGGGGAAGCCGCAGACACGCGCCACTGTCATAGACCACGTGCCAGGGGGGCCCATGAGGCATGTCCATTTTCCTGCGCAAAGAGTGGCCGGAACGGCTGCTGATTCGTCGAGGGCCGCTCTGCCCGCGCGTCGGCTCGGAGACAAGGCCCGCTGGTACCTGCCCGCCGCAGTCACCGCCGATTTCCTCGGCGCGGCCGTTCCCGTGGGACTCGTCTTCGAGGCCGCGCAGCAGGTCCGGCCGGCCTACTGCGCCGTCGGCGCCGCTCTGGCCTGGACCGCGGTGCAGGCGATGCGCCGGCGCTACGCGTCCCGCGTGCTCGGCGAGTCCCGCGGCGTCATGCCCGTCGTACACGACTGGCTGATTCTCATCGGAGTCCTCGCCGTCGCCCGGGTCGTGACCGGCGAGAGCACCCCGCGGCTGTCCGCGCTCGGAGCCCTGCTGCCCGCCCTCCTCATCACCGTCGCCTGCCACAAGCTGACCTACCGCCACCTCTCCGCGGCCCGCCGCGAGGCGCACGCGGTGAGCCGGGTGCTCGTCATCGGCGAGCCCGACGCCGCCGAGACCGTCATCGCGCACCTGGCCGCGCGCACCGACCACCCGTACGTCGTCGTCGGCGTGGTCCCGGTCGGCGCCGGCTCCATGGTCAGCGGGGTGCCCGTGGCGGCCCGGCTGGACACGGACATGCCGCAGGCCCCGAACGGCGACTCCGTCGCCGTGCTCGGAGCCGTCGCCAGCCACCACGCCGACCTGGTGCTCGTGGCGCCGGGGGTGCGGATCGGCGGGGAGCGGCTGCGCCGCGTGGCGTGGGCCCTGCACGACGCCGGGCTCGAACTCGCCGTCTTCCCGGGGCTGGTGGAGGTCTCCGTCAAGCGGCTGGAGACCCTGACCGCGGGCGGGCTGGCCGTGCTGCGCGTGGTGCCGCCGCTGAGCCGGGGCGTGCAGACCGTCCTGAAGTCGGTGCTGGACCGCGTGGGGGCCGCCCTCGGGCTGGTCGTGCTGTCGCCGCTGTTCCTCGGCATCCTGCTGGCGATCCGGGCGGGCTCGCGCGGCCCCGCCTTCTACCGGCAGCGGCGCATCGGCCGCGACGGGGTCCCGTTCGTCATGTGGAAGTTCCGCACCATGGTCGTCGACGCGGACGCGCGCAAGTCGGAGCTGTCCGCGGCCAACGAGAACGACGGCCTGATGTTCAAGATGCGCCGCGACCCCCGGGTGACCCGGGTGGGCCGGCTGCTGCGCCGTACGTCCATGGACGAACTGCCGCAGCTGTTCAACGTCCTGGCCGGACACATGTCGCTGGTCGGCCCGCGGCCCCCGCTGCCGGAGGAGGTGGCGCAGTACGACGAGGTCGAGCTCCGCAGGCTCACCGTCCGGCCGGGGATGACGGGGCTGTGGCAGATCAGCGGACGGTCCGACCTGTCCTGGGATGAAACGATTCAGCTTGATCTGCAGTACGTCGACAACTGGTCCTTCACCAGCGATGTCGACGTCATGGGCCGTACCCTCCGCGCCGTCGTCGACGGTCGCGGAGCGTACTGAGAGGCCGCTGCTTTGCGATCAGCCCTGCTCGCGCCACCACCGGTAGGTGGAGGCGATGCCGTCCCGCAGCGGGATCCCCGGCTTCCAGCCCAGCGAGGTCAGTCGGCCGACGTCGAGGAGCTTGCGCGGGGTGCCGTCCGGCTTGGAGGTGTCCCAGGCGAGCCGGCCCTGGAAGCCGGTCACCTCGGCGACCGTCTCGGCCAGCTCCTTGATGGTCAGGTCCTCGCCGCAGCCGATGTTGACGGGCTCGTCGCCGTCGTAGCGCTCCAGCAGCACCGCGCAGGCCGCCGCCAGGTCGTCCACGTGCAGGAACTCCCGGCGCGGAGTGCCCGAGCCCCACAGGGTTACCTCCTCGCGGCCTTCGGCGGCAGCCTCGTGGAAGCGCCGGATGAGGGCGGGCAGCACGTGCGAGGACTCCAGGTCGAAGTTGTCGCCCGGGCCGTAGAGGTTCGTCGGCATGGCCGAGACGTACGAGGCCCCGTACTGCTTGCGGTACGACTGGACCTGGACGATGCCGGCGATCTTCGCGAGGGCGTACGCCTCGTTGGTCGGCTCCAGCGGGCCGGTCAGCAGGGCGTCCTCCCTGATCGGCTGCGGGGCCAGCTTCGGGTAGATGCAGGAGGACCCGAGGAACAGCAGGCGGTTCACGCCGGCGGCGTGCGCGCCGGCGATGACACTGAGCTGGATCTTGAGGTTGTCCTCCAGGAACTGCACCGGATACGTGCTGTTTGCCATGATCCCGCCGACCTTGGCGGCGGCCAGCACGACGGCATCGGGTCGGGCGTCCTTCAGGTACGCCCCGGTCGCGGCGGCGTCGCGCAGGTCGAGGTCGGCCCGGCCCCGGGTGAGCACCTCGTGGCCGTCCGCGGTGAGCCGGCGGACGACCGCCGACCCCACGAGGCCGCGGTGGCCGGCGACGAAGACGCGAGCGTTCGGGGGCAGGAGCGGCGAACTTGTCATACCGCCGATGATGCCAGTCCGTTCCCGCGCGCTGCGGGGCAGCCCCGCGCCCGACCGAATCCGCCGCAAAGGCGGCCGGACCGGGCGTGTACGGTACCCATCCAGCCCCCGGGCCCTGGCCCGTACGCTCGGCGCGTCCCCCTGCCGGGGCCTGCCGCGCACACTCCGAGGCGCAGCCTCACCACACCACGAACAGCAACCACCACCAGGGGGACCCCATGGGCAAGACCGCGCTGATCACCGGCGTCACCGGGCAGGACGGCTCGTACCTCGCCGAGCTCCTGCTCTCCAAGGGCTACACGGTGCACGGGCTCGTGCGGAGGTCCTCCAGCTTCAACACGGAGCGGATCGACCACATCTACCAGGACCCGCAGACGGCGAATCGTTCCTTCGTGCTGCACCACGCGGACCTGTCCGACGGGGTCGCGCTGGTGAACCTGCTCCGCGACATACGCCCCGACGAGGTCTACAACCTCGGCGCCCAGTCGCATGTCCGGGTCTCCTTCGACGCGCCCCTCTACACCGGTGACGTGACCGGCCTCGGCGCCCTGCGCCTGCTGGAGGCGATCCGGGCCAGCGGGGTCGACACCCGCATCTACCAGGCCTCCTCCTCGGAGATGTACGGGGCCACCCCGCCCCCGCAGAACGAGGGCACCCCCTTCCACCCGCGCAGCCCGTACGGCGCCGCCAAGGTCTTCGCGTACTGGACGACGGTGAACTACCGCGAGGCGTACGACATGTTCGCCGTCAACGGGATCCTCTTCAACCACGAGTCCCCGCGCCGCGGCGAGACCTTCGTGACCCGCAAGATCACCCGCGCGGTCGCCCGGATCCAGGCCGGCCTCCAGGAGAAGCTCTACCTCGGCAACCTCGACGCCGTCCGCGACTGGGGCTACGCCCCGGAGTACGTGGACGCCATGTGGCGCATGCTCCAGCAGGACGAGCCCACCGACTACGTCGTGGCCACCGGCGTCGCCGCCACCGTCCGCGAGTTCGTCGAGGCCTCCTTCGGCCACGCCGGGCTCGACTGGAACGAGCACGTGCGCTACGACCCCAAGTACGAGCGTCCCAGCGAGGTCGACGCCCTCATCGGGGACGCCTCCAAGGCCCATGAGCTGCTCGGCTGGAAACCGACGGTCCTGGTGGCGGATCTGGCCAAGATCATGGTCGACGCCGACATCCGCCAGGTCGAGGACCAACTGGCGGGCGTGACGGTCCGCATCGACCGCTGAGGCCTTATATTTCCCCTACGCTTTGCCGTGTCCCGGTCATTCACATGGTTCTCTGCGGGTGTGACCGGGGCAAAGCTGCCGTATGTCCGTAGTGCACCCTCCATGCTGACCCCTGTTGATTCCAAGTTGGTATGCAATGGGTCAAGCGAGGTGACCGGGCCCTCACGTGAGCCCTAGTCTGCGCCAGTACATATGGCTGATCGGATAGTTCCAGCCATCAAACCGGGCGATTGCCCTGGGGGGCTCATGCGTAGATCCAGAGGGCTGACTGCTGCCCTCGTCCTGTCACTGGCCGGTGCCGGCACCGGCATAGGCCTGGTGCTGATGCCCGAGGCGTCAGCCATCACGGCGCCGGTGGCATTCACCGCCGACAACCTGCCGACCTGGCAGCCCAACGGCATCGTCTGGGCGATGGCCCAGGCGAACGGCACCGTCTTCGCCGGCGGTACCTTCTCCGCGGTCCGTCCGCCGGACGGCGCCGGCAGCGGCGCCGAGCAGGAAGCCGTGAACTTCGTCGCCCTCGACGCCGCGACGGGCAACCCGACCTCCTGCAAGCTCGCCTTCACCATCGGCGACGGCACCGCAACCGTGCGCACCCTGACCGTCTCGCCCGACAACAAGACGCTGTACGCGGGCGGCTACTTCGGCGCGGTCAACGGCACCCCCGTCTCCAGCGTCGCCGCGATCGACATCGCGACCTGCACCCCCAAGGCCTCGTTCCACCCGAGCTTCCCCGCCACCGTGCGCGCCCTCGCCGTCACCGGCGACACCGTGTACGCGGCCGGTGACTTCGGCACCGTCGAGGACCAGACCCGCGAGCGCTTCGCCGCGGTCGACGCCACCTCCGGTGCGCTCAAGCCCTTCACCGCCAACGCGGACGAGCCGGGCCGCGCCATCGCCGTCACCCCCGACGGCAAGAACGTGCTGCTGGGCGGCGACTTCTTCTCGGTCAACGGCGCCAACACGCACGCGCTCGCCGTGGTGAACTCCACCACCGGCGCGGTCGCCAAGACCTACACCAACATCCCGTCGAACTCGGTCGTCAAGTCGATCGCGACCGACGACACCGGCTTCTACACCGGCAACGAGGGCTCCGGCGGCGGCGTCTTCGACGGCCGCATCGGCCTGCGGCTCAGCGACTTCAGCGAGAAGTGGCGCGACCGCTGCCTCGGCGCCACGCAGTGGGTCCTGCCGTACGAGGGCGTGCTCTACAGCTCCTCGCACGCGCACGACTGCACCCTCAACGGCGAGTGGACCGACGGCAAGCGCAACTTCCTGCTGGCCCAGCCGACCGACTACGAAGGCGCCGCCCCCGCGCCCGTGGACGGTTTCGTGGCCAGCCCGCGCAAGCTCGGCTGGCACCCCACCGCCAACGACGGCCTCGGCGAGGGCATCGGCCCGCGCGTCATGGCCGTGGCGCAGAAGAACGACGTCAAGTACATGTGGGTCGGCGGTGAATTCACCCAGATCAACGGCAAGCCGCAGCAGGGTCTGACCCGCTTCGCCTCCACCGGCGACGTCGGCGCCCCGACCACCCCGGTCGCCAGCGCCGCCGCCGTCAAGCCGAACGAGGTCCAGGTCCGCTGGCGCACCAGCTACGACCAGGACGACAGCAAGCTGACGTACCGCATCTACCGCAACGGCTCGGCCACGCCGATCGCCTCGGTGGTCGCGGACTCCGTCGAGTGGGAGCGCCCGCAGGCGTCCTGGATCGACGCCACCGCCAAGGCCGGCCAGTCCTACAGCTACCGGGTCACCGCGACCGACGGCGCGGGCAACACCAGCGCCCTGTCGGCCTCCGTCTCCGTGACGGTCCCGACCTCGGTCCAGACGTACCCGAACCAGGTCCGCGCGGACGGCGCCAACCTGTACTGGCGCTACGACGACACGGTCAGCCCGTTCGTCGCCGACTCCTCGGTCAGCGGCAACACCAGCGGCATCCAGGTGAACGCCCCGGCCCTGCGCCAGACCCCCGGCGCCGTCACCGGTGCCAGCACGGCGATGGGCTTCAACGGCACCAGCCAGTTCGTCTACAGTGACCACCGCCAGTCGGTCGGCACCTCGTACACCATCGAGACGTGGTTCAAGACGAACACCACGCGCGGCGGCAAGCTGATCGGTTTCGGCAACGACTCGGACAGCAGCAGCGGCTCGTACGACAAGCAGCTCTACATGACCAACACCGGTCGCCTGATCTTCGGTGTCTACAACGGCTCGGCCCGGACCATCTCCACCGGTCTGTTCGACACGTTCAACGACAACAAGTGGCACCACGTGGTCGGTACGCAGGGCCCCGCGGGCATGGCGCTGTACGTGGACGGCCAGTCCAAGGGCACGCTGAACGTCACCAACTTCACCCCCTACGCCGGTTACTGGCACGTGGGCGGCGACAACCTCGGCAGCTGGCCGACCCGGCCGACCAGCAACTTCTTCGCCGGTCAGATCGACGAGACGGCCGTCTACCCGACGGCGCTGTCCCAGGCCCAGATCAAGAACCACTTCGATCTGGCCAAGGCCCCCTCCGACTCGGTCTCCAAGGTCTCCGCGACCGAGGACACCTACGTCAACCAGGGCGCCCCGAGCACCCCCAACGGCGCGGCCACCTCCCTCGCGGTGCGCGGCAGCGGCTCGGTGTACGAGACGTACCTGCGCTTCAACCTCCCGGCCGCCCCGGCCGGTCAGGTCCTGAAGGCCGCCTCGCTCCAGATCAAGACCACGACCCAGGCGGGTGCCGGCTCCGCCGACACCGTCTCCGTGGTCCCGGTCACCGGCAACTGGAGCGGTGACAGCACCACCTTCACCACCAAGCCCGCCGTGGGCGCCCCCGCGCTGGGCACCATCTCGGCGGTGCCGGACGGCTCGGCGATCCAGAGCGTGCCGCTGGACACCACCGCGCTCTCCGCGGTGCTGAACTCCAGCTACAGCCTGGGCCTGACGAGCACGGGCACCGACCCGCTGTGGATCTGGTCCTCGGAGGCGACGGCAGCGGACGCCGCACCGCAGCTGGTCCTCACCTTCGGCCCGAAGTAACCGTCTGACGACAGTGCGGGGCCCGGCGCGCAAGCCGGGCCCCGCACCCCTGTTCACCGAGTACCCAGTAAGTACGGGAGCCACCTGATGTACCGACGCTCCGCAGCGGCTGCTGTTCTGCTGGCCGCCGCCCTGACCCTGACCGCCTGCAGCTCGGACGGTGACGGCAAGGCCGACTCCGGCGCGGCCAAGGCGAAGCCGCCGGCCTCCTCGTCGGCCCCCGACCCGGCGGACGCCCCGGCGCCGGCCGCCTCGCCCGAGGCGAAGCCGACGGGACCCGTTCTGCCGGACGCGAAGCTCACCCCCAAGACGGGCAGCTTCAAGGAGAACGAGAAGAAGTACCTGAGCGGCCGGGTCCCCGAGAAGATGGACCCGGCGGCCGTCCTGCAGACCGGCCAGGAGTCCTGCCAGCGGGTGGAGCGCACGGCCAAGCGTGACAAGGACGCGGCGGTCGGGTCCATCGTCGCCGGGGAGATCCCGGGCGCGAAGGACGCGATCACCTACCTGTGCCCGGAGCAGAAGCCGATCCTCGCCGCGGCGGAGAAGGGCTTCCCCGACGGCACCCGGCAGTCGCCCGCAGCGGGCTCGTACCGCGCGCTGACCCAGGGCTCCACCTGTGTGTGGGAGGCGAAGGGCAAGGACGGCGCCGTTCTCGCGTCGGGCCCCGAGGCCCCCGCCAAGGCCGGTGACAAGATCACGGCCAACGTCCCGGCCGGCACCGCCCAGTTCACCTCCACGGGCTGCTACGCCTGGATCCCCGCGTAGGGGCGCCGCGTCGTACGCAAACGCCGCCGCGGACCGGATT